>NZ_JBEPOK010000002.1 GCF_040546765.1 Arthrobacter sp. OAP107
GCGCACCTGGCCGAGGTTTATGGCGCCGAGGTGTCCAAGCAGACCATTTCCACGATCACTGACCGGGTGCTGGAGGGGATGGGCGAGTGGCAGAACCGCCCGCTTGACCCCGGTGTACCCCGTGATCTTTATCGACTGCGTGAACGTGAAGATCCGCGACGGCCAGGTCGCGAACCGACCGATCTACGTCGCCTTGGCCGTCACGGTGGACGGGACCCGGGACATCCTCGGACTTTGGGCCGGCGAGCACGGCGACGGCGAGGGCGCGAAGTACTGGCTGCGGGTGCTGACCGAGATCAAGAACCGCGGCGTGGCCGACTGCTGCACCGTGGTCTGTGACGGCCTCAAGGGCCTGCCCGATGCAGTCGCGACGGTGTGGCCGCAGACCGTCGTGCAGACATGCATCGTTCACCTGCTGCGCAACAGCTTCCGCTATGCCTCGAAGAAGGACTGGGGCCAGATCGCCAAGGACCTCAAGCCGGTCTACACCGCGCCGAGCGAGGCAGCCGCGCTGGACCGGTTTGCGGAGTTCTCTGGCAAGTGGGAGAAGCGGTACCCGGCCATCGTCGGACTCTGGACCAACGCGTGGGCGGAATTCGTTCCGTTCCTGCAATTCGACAACGAGATCCGCACAGTGATCTGCACTACCAACGCGATCGAGAGCATCAACGCACGGATCCGCCGAGCTGTGAACGCCCGCGGCCATTTTCCCACTGAACAAGCCGCGCTGAAATGCGTCTACCTGGCGGTCATGAGCCTGGACCCCACCGGCAAGGGCCGAAAACGCTGGAGCAACCGTTGGAAGGCCGCCCTGAACGCCTTCGAGATCACTTTCGATGGACGCCTGTCCGCCGGCAGGAATTAGAACAAGAAACAACCCCGGTTACACGGAATAATTGACAGACCCGCAGCTTGTGGGGTTCTTGCCGAAGATCTGCCTGGTTGTCATCCGGTAGTTGAGTTCGCCGGAGAGCGTTTGTGGCGTGACCCAGACCTGGTGGCCTTGGCACGCTTCGAACATTTGGCGGGGGTTGTTGCGGTCGGCCGCAAGCCAGAGTAGGGAGGAGTCGGGCATGACGTCTTCGACGAACCCGGTTCTGATCACCTGGCCGTTTTGGCGGATTTCAACCAAAGCGTTGATCAGCAGGTTCCAGTCACCGTGTTTACGCGGTGTTGCTTGGTTCAGAGTCATGGGCTTTCCGGTTCTGGTCTACAAGAGCGGCAGCGGCCCATACACCGGGCCGCTGCCACTCTTTTCCGCGGGGAGGGAGCCGTGGTGGCCTCTAGGAGGCGACGGCTTCTTTGATCCGGTCGCGGATCTGGCGTTCGAGGTTTTCCTGGGCGGGGAGGGCCGCAAGAGTTTCGTTGAGTTCTGATTGTGGGATGACGACTATGCCGTCCTGGTCGCCGATGACGACATCCCCTGGGTTGCAGACGACGTTGCCGCAGGCGACCGGTTTGCCGACGTACCCGGGTCCGTTTTTGGAGGGCCCGGCGGGAACTACGGCGCGGGCGAAGACGGCAAGGCCCATCTCGTTCATCTCTTCGATGTCACGAACGGCTCCGTCGACGATCACGCCGGTGACGCCCTTATGGAGGCAGATTTCGGCGAGGATGCCGCCGAAGACGGACCGGTTGGTGACGCCGTTCCCGGAGATGACCAGGACGTCCCCGGGTTTGGCTTCGTCGAGTCCGCGGTGGATGGCGAGGTTGTCGCCTTCCCAGATCTGGATGGGGAGGGCGGTCCCGGCCAGCCGGGCACCGGGGGTGAGGCAGCGGATGTCGGCGGACATCATGTCCAGGCGTTTGCGTACGTCACCGATCAGCGCCGGGGGGTAAGCCGCGAGGGACTGTACGAGCCCCTGTTCGGGGCGGGGCCATTCGGGGTAGACGGTGATGTTTTCGGCGGAGGCGTTGATGTACACGTGTTGTTCCTTGGAGTGTGGTAGGCCGGATCAGGCAGGGACTTTGCCAAGATCGTTAGCGTTGACAGGGAAGGCGGGGGTCGCCCCTGCCAGGACGGCCTGTACTTCTGACCATGAGCGGGTGCCGGCTTCCTTGAATGCTTCCTGGGTTTGGCCGGCGATGTGGGGGGTGACGAGCAGGTTGGGCACTTCGTGCAGGGGCACCTTGTTTTTGGAGAGCGGGTCCTTCATATCGATGCTTTCGGCTTCGAGGACGTCAAGGGCCGCGCCGGCGAGGGTGCCGTTGGTAAGGGCCATGACCAGTGCGTCTTCATCGATCAGGCCGCCGCGGGAGGTGTTGATGACGATTGCGCTGGGTTTCATCAGGGCCAGTTCGCGGGTGGAGATCATGTGGCGGGTGCTGGGCAGCAGTGGGGCGTGCAAGGTGATGATGTCCGCCCCGTCATACAGGGTGTCCAGTTCAACCAGGTCAGCGCCCGCGGCCGCGACGTCGGCTGCCGTGGCGATGGGGTCGGAGGCGAGGACCCGCATCCCGAAGCCCCTGGCAATGGTGGCGACACGCTTGCCGATGGCTCCGAAGCCCACGATCCCGAGGGTGCGGCCGGAGAGTTCGAAACCGACCAGGTCTCCGCGGCCCTCGGCCCAGGTGCCGGCCAGGACACGGTTAGCGGCCGGGACAATTCGGCGCGTCAGGGAGAGCAGAAGAGAGAAGACGTGCTCGGCGACGGCGTTGCTGTTCGAGCCCGGGGTGCTGGTGACCCAGACACCATGCTCTGATGCTGCCGGGATGTCGACGTTGTCGGTGCCGACCCCGTGCCGGGCAATGATCTTCAGGCGGGGCGAGGCTTCGATCATTTCGCGGGTGAAGGTTTCCGCCCGCAGGATGACTCCGTCAATGTTCTCGCTGATGTCGAGGTAGTTGACCTTGTCGGGGCCGTAGCCGACGTGCACGATGGCGTTCTTGCGGATGTCTGCCAGGGCGTCCTCGTGGATGACGTCGGAGATGTAGATTTCGGTCACGGTGCGGGCCTAACGGTAGAGATGGGAGGAGGGATCGGAGTTGGCCCGCACGGTGAGGCCGACAACCAGCAGTCCGAGGGCGCCTGCGCCGACGAGGATGAAGGCGGGCACGAAGGTGTTGCCGGTCAGGTCAATAAGCCAGGTGGCGAGGTAGGGCCCGGCGCCGCCGCCGATGACGGCACCGACGCTGTGGCCGAACGCGACGCCGGTGTGGCGGACGCGGGTGGGGTAGAACTCGAGCATGGCGCCGTAGGTTCCGGCCTGGCAGAGGGCGTAGGGGATGATGCCCAGGCCCAGGCCCAGGAGCGCCAGCACGAAGGAGTGTTGGTTCATCATGGCGAAGGACGGGATGGTGACGGCGACGTAGGCGACGTAGGACCAGAGCAGGACCTTCTTGCTGCCGATGCGGCTGCCGAGCTGGCCTGCCATGGGAATCAGGAGGGCCGCGAAGAGGACTGCCAAGAGGACGATGGTGGAGGCCTCGCCCTTGGTGAAGCCGAGGACTTCGCTGAAGTAGACGGCGACGAACACGGTGCCGATGTAGGTGCCGAGGTTTTGCACGAGGGAGATGGAGGTGACCTTGGCCAGTGCCTTGGGGTACTTGGTGAGGACTTCCTTGAACGGAGCCTTGGAGGTTCCTTCCGTGGTTTTGTTGATGGCCTGGAATTCCGGGCTGTCTTCGACCTTTAGGCGCATGACCAGGCACAGGATGCCCAGAGGGAGGGCGAGGAGGAATGGGATGCGCCAGCCCCATGCTGCCAGGTCAGCTGCCGGCATCATGGCTGCGGCGAGGGCTGCCAGGCCGGCGGCCAGGCCTTTGCCGAGCTGGGCGATGCTGGGAATGAGTGAGACGAAGAGGGAGCGGCGGTTCGGGGCGGCCCATTCATGGATGTAGGCGGCGGCACCGCCGATTTCCCCGCCGGTGGAGAAGCCCTGCAGCATGCGCAGCAGCACCAGCAGGATCGGGGCGAGCACACCGATCTGTGCGTAGCCCGGCAGCAGGCCGGTCAAGGTCGCGGCGACACCCATGCAGGTGATGCTCGCGATCAGGCTGGTCCGGCGGCCTTTACGGTCACCCAGGCGGCCGAAGAAGACGGCGCCGAGCGGGCGGACGACAAATGCGGATCCGAACACCAGCAGGGTGTTCAGCAGACCGATGACTGGGTCATCGCCGGGAAAGAAGACGATTGCCAGCGTGGCGGCCACGTAGCCGTAGACGCTGAAGTCGTAGTACTCGATGAAGGTACCGAAAGCGGCAACGCCTGTCGCCTTCTTTGCCTTGGTGCGCCGGGCGGCGTCAGGGACTGCCAGTGTGGGGATGGTCATCCGAAGACCTCTCTGTCTTTTGGTTTAGAAAAGTGGGACAGTGTCTCACTTGGGGGATTGATTCAAGAATGCCTGTGTCCCAGGCCACTGTCAAGTGGCGGGTGGATGCAGGGTTCACTCAAGGAGGAGGGCAGCCGGTGCCGTGGGATACTGCAAATATGGAGCAACTGGACCAGTCGGCACAGCGGGACGGCTCTAAAGAAGTAGTCGCCGTCCTTGAGGCCGTCATCAACCGCGCCGGATACGGATGGGGCGTTCGGGAGCTGGCCGAGGAACTTGGCGCGAGCCGAAGCACCGTCAACCGTATCCTCAGCCGTCTTGTTGAGGAACGCCTGGTGTCCAGGGACGTCAGTGGCGCCTATATCATCGGACCGCGGCTGAAGGTCCTGTCCGCAGCGCTGCAGGAAGGCCATCCTCTCTTTGCCGAGGGGACGAAAATTCTTGAGCGCTTGAGCCGGGCGTCCGGGGCAACAGCTCTGATGGCCGTCGAAAGCGGCAACCCGGAGCAGTGCTTCGTCCTGGCCTCCGTGGAACCTGATGCGCCCGTCCGGTACACGCTTCCGGCAGGTACAAACCTGCCAACCCATGCAGGTGCCCTTGGGTTAGCTATCCTTACCCGCCGCGGAACGGCAGGACTGCCCGAGGAACTGAAGAAGTACACCGAAGCCTCGATGGATAGCAGGACACGTATAGAGAATGCGCTGCAGAGCTACGCCACTGTGGGCGCAGTCGTCAGCATCGGCCAGCACATTCCCGACGCCGCCGGCCTCGGCGTGCCGTTCACCGTCAACGACCGGCTGTTCGGGTCCCTGTCGCTGTCCCGGCCGCGGAACGAATTCAAGGAATCAGACATCGAAGCCGGCGCCGAGCTGCTCAGCGAAGCTGCCCGGAAACTCGAGTCCCTGCTCACCGAGCGCGCCGGCAGCAGGAACAAGGGGCAGGTCCTGCCTGAAGCCGAATCGTCCGCACTCATTCAGCGGATCGCGGCCATCATCGCGATGTTCTGTTCCGAGCCGATGGCCGAGCTGACGCTGCAGGACCTTTCGAGTTTGTGGCGAACCCGGTCGGTGGCTACCCGCCGGCTTGCTGAATCAGCCCGCGAGGTGGGGCTGATGACCACGCTGGACAACGGAGCCTGGACGGCCGGCCCGACGCTGCTGCGGTGGTCAGCCTCGCTTGGCTCCGGTCACGACCTTCCGCAACTGGTGGACGAGGATCTGCGCGGACTCAGCGGGCAAACGGGCGAAACCACCACCCTGGCCCTCTACGACGCGGACACCGAAGTTGCCCACATCGGACGAACAATCGCCGGGGCCCGGAATGTCCGCTACGTTCTGGAAGAAGGCGAAGAAATTCCATTGACCGCCGGAGCTGCGGGCAAAGTCATCCTCGCCCACCTGCCCGGACACGTAAGCGCCAGGATAGGCAAAGAAGCGGGAGTTTCAGAACAAGAGCTTGAGCTTATCCGCTCCCAGGGCTGGGCTGCCACCGACAGCGAACGAGTCCCTGACGCCCACGGCATCGCCGCACCATTCTTCGTCAACGGCATCATTCGAGGGTCGGTCACCGTCACGGTCCCCAACCACCGTGCAGCCGGAACCCCACCAACAGAGCTAACCAGCGCCGTAGTCTCCACGGCCCACCGGCTCTCACGCCTGCTCACCGTCAAAAGCGCAAGGCTGCCCGCCGCCCATAAAGGCAAGCCCGGAGAGCTGGAATCTGAACGCGACGCCGCCTTCGCTGCCTCGCAATAAGCCACGCCTAATCCACGGTGGAGCGGAGAATCAGTTCCGACGGCTTCTGCGGTCCGCCAAGGAGTTTGTCAGGTTGGAGTGTGCTTCAACCAGACGAACTCCTCGCCCGTGAGAGGAGTGTCAGATGGGGTCGTAACAGCTCTCCAGGCGCGCCATCCAGGAACGGAAAACGAAACAGGTGCTCCCACCATCTCCAGACCTGAGGCCCGGTAACAAAGCGCCCGCCTAGGGTGTCAAGGCGCACGCACTCCGGTCCCGCCTCCGGCGTCCAGCACTGGTATGTGCCCGTGGTATTCGACGTCTGGCCCGTTGGAACATAAGGCTGCGATTGCTTGTGGTGAGGACGACGTGCCGCCCACCGGGGGCAAGCCGGCTAAGAGCCTCATCCGCCGCCGTGTTCTTCCGCGATAAGGCGGGCTCGCCGAAGGAGGGCCGCCAGGCCTTCAGGATCTGCGGCGGCTACCGTGGCAGAGAAACCGGCAAGCACGTTTTTTCCAAGTGGTGGGGCGCCACGGCAATGCGTGAACGGAACTCCATTTCCTGCTGGGCTGCTGTGAATATCCCGGCGGCTGCTTCAGCCTGTGCCGCACAGCCGACGGTGGTCATGTCAGCTGGCTGGAAGTCCGGCGGCCCGTGAGCAATTGCCAAAGGGTCCACAGGGTGAGGGTGGCGACCAGTGCCATGGCTCCGGTGCCTAGGCCGGAATAGCCAACGGTGGTGAGGACGGGTCCTGCCAGGGCTCCGCAGGTTGCTCCGGTGAGGTTCATGAGGAGGTCTGAAACACCTTGTAGGGGACCTCGTTCGGCTGCTGACACCGAATCGCCCACCAGGGCCGAACCGGAAACGATGGATGCCGACCAGCCCAGACCCAGGAGGATCAGGCTTGGAGTCACCATGGTGTGCGGGGCGAGCCAGGCGAGCACTAGGGAAGCCAGCAACATTGCCTGCCCCGTCAGCAGCACGGGAATCCGGCCAAGGCGGTCTGAGAGCCATCCGAACAGCGGCGAAAGGCCGAACATCCCCGCAATATGGAGGCTGATGGTCATGCCGACGACGGCGAGGCTTGCCCCGTTGTCGTGCAGATGCACCGGGGTCATCGACATGAGTGCCACCATGGTGCCGTGGCTGAGCGCCACCACCGTAACGGCGTAACGGGCGGCGGGAATACGGCGAAGGATCGAGAAGCCGGAATCAGGTTTGGTGGTGATGCCGCTGTCGTCTCTGGCTGGGTAGCCCTCCACTGGAGGCTTGACCCGGAGGCCCGCATAAAAGACCAGGGCGGCAAGTAACTGGGCTGCCACTGTGAACGCGAACGCGCCCGTCAGCGTCGGCAAGTGGAGCAGTGCGCCGAAGGCCTCTCCGGGTTCGAAGAGGTTGGGGCCCGAAACTGCCCCAATGGTGGTTGACCATACGACGATGGAGAGGTCGCGGCCACGGGTCTTTGGCGTTGACAGATCCGTGGCAGCGAAGCGGGCCTGGAAGCTCACAGCGGTTCCCGCACCAAGCAGGATGAGTCCAATCAGTAAGGCCGGGAAGGAAGACAGTGCCGCCGAAGCGATGGCGATGGCTGCACCGAATCCGGAGGTCAGTGATCCGGCCGCGAGCGAGACTCTCCTTCCCCGTTTTACGGCCGCGCGGGCCAGGGGGATGGCAAAGGCGGCGGCCCCGAGTGTGTTCATCGTGGCGGCCATTCCGGACCAGGCCGTCGAACCGGAAACCTGGACGGCAAGAAGGGAACCGAGCGAGAGCGAGGCTCCCATTCCTAGTCCGCCGAGGATTTGTCCTGCGATAAGAACGCCGATGGTGCGCCGCTGGCCTCCGTGCCGGTCCGGGGCGTCCGTTTCAACCGCTACTTGCTGTGTGGCAGGAGTTTCCATGTTTTCTGACTTTCTCCGTGAACCGGGCACGGCAACAGAGGGGAAGGTCCGCGGATCAACGGAACTTCCCCGGTGCCGGGCCTTAGCCCCAGGTGGTCTTGATGCTTTCGATGAACGTTCTGAACTGCGCCACCATGGAGAAACTTCCGGGAGCGCAGAGCCATTGCTGCTGCATGCCGTCAAGGACCGCGATGGTGTTGTTGACGATTGCTTCCACGGGTGCGTCTTGTGCGACGTCCCCGTGGGTCTTTCCGTCTTCCAACGCTTCGCCAAGCCACTGGCGCAGGCTCGAATAGTGGTCCAGAAGCCATTGATGCGCGGGATGTCCCGGTTCGGTGGCTTCGGCGGAGAGCCTCACGAAAAGTCCCACCCAGTCGGGCCGGGTGGAGTTTCGCGCAACCAGGGACACCAGGGCATCGAAGGCTGCCCAGCGCAGTGGAGCCTGCTCTCCGTCGAAAAGGAAGTCTGCGTCTTCCTTGGAGCGGTGTTCGAGCACTGCCGAAAGCAAGGCCGTTTTGGACGGAAAATGATGGAGCAGGCCGGATTGCGAGAGTCCGGTCTTCGCCGCGACATCGGCGATGGACGTTCCACCGTAACCGCCCACTGCGAAGAGCTCAATCGCGGCCTGGATTGCCTTTAGCCTTGCTGTTTCGCCATTGCGGCGGCGCCGGGGGTGCTCCCGCTCTATCCGGTATCCGGCTGGGTACGACATGGTTTACTCCTTGCTTGTTCCGGCCGCCATGGCCTCGCGCCCTGTGGGAGGCAGTTCCAGTCTGACATCGCCAAGTCCACGTGCGACGACGATCGGGCCTCCGGCGATGTCGTCCCAGCGACGCGCGGTACTGTTCCACAGCCGTTGCGCGCGGGGGTCGCAGCTGACGTCGATGCTTGCCTGCCCGCCGGGTTCCAGGTGAAGCTGCGCCCAGCCGATGAGCCGTGGAGGAACGGAGGGGTCCTCGGGGAAGCGGTAGACCTGCACTGTTTCTGTACCTGCGCGGTTCCCGACGTTGCGGATTGTCACGCGTACGGATGTCACGGTTTCCTGTTCCATGGACGTGATCTTGGCGGCCTCGTAGTCCCATTCTGTGTAGCCGAGGCCATGTCCGAACCAGAACAGGGGCTGCTCGGCGGAGCTGCTCCATCCGCGGTATCCCACTCCTGTTCCCTCCGAGTACGGGAGCTTGCCGCCGCGTGGTGTCACTGACCATGCCGGGCCTTGGCCGTCCCGGGCAGGGAATGTGGTTACCAGGCGTCCTGCAGGTTCGACGTCGCCGGTCAGTGCCGCGGCTATGGCGTCGCCCGCTTCCTGTCCGGGCAGGCCGGCAAACAGCACGGCGTCCACGTCCGCGATCCAAGGCATGAGAACTGGTGTGGCGGCATTCAGGACCACGACGGTCCGCTTCGCCACGGCTGCCACCGCCGCCACGAGGGCATCCTGGTCCCCGGGCAGGGCGAGGGTGCTCTTGTCCTGGCCTTCCGTTTCCTGTTCCTGCGTGTAACCGACGACGACGACGGCCACGTCGGCGTCAGCGGCGGCCGCCACAGCGTCCCGGATGGCGGCGGCGCTGTTTTTCAGCGCAGGTTCTGCGACCAAACCGATGAGGCGGTTCTCGTCCTCCGCGTCAGTGGTCGCCGTGATCCGCGCGCCCGGATCGACGTCCCGTGGTGCGGCGTGGCTCTTGGGGCGGAAGAATCCGCCGCCGGGGCCGTCGTGGAAGGGGGTCCGTACCGATTCGCGGTAGCCGGGTGCAGTTATGTGCCAATTGCCGGCCCCCCGGGTGCCGATCATCATCCTGGCAGGCTTATCCAGTACCAGCTCGGCTGAGAGTTCGATGGACGACGCTCCCGAGGCCCAGCTTTCCCCACTGACTTCAAGCTCCGGGACTTCAAGATGGCGGGTGCCGAGCAGATTCCCTTGTTCGTCGAAGATGCGTGCGCGTGCACCGCGGGTCCCGGTTTCCGGGTCGCGGAGGAGTTCCGGGTTCGCTGCGAGCCATTGCGTGCGGGTCTGGACCCCATCGACGACAGTTACGCGGTCCTCGCCGAGGACCCGCGCTATTCCCGTGGCGGCGCTGACTACGTGGGGCGGGCGCACGATGGCTGAGCCGCCGCCTTGCGCCACGGTATCGATGGCGTGACGGCCGATGACCACGACGCCTTCCATGGAGTCCTTGCGGAGTGGAAGAGTGTTGTCGCGGTTGACCAGGACGGCCATGCTGCGGGCGGCGAGCCGGCGCAGCTGTTCGCGGCGTTCCGGGCTGTCGGGCCGGGGCAGATGCTTTGTCCACTTTCGGCCGCCGGCGAAGGCCCCCACCCGGGAGGCGAGCCTGAGAAGTCTGCGGAGGTGGTCATCAATGGTGTCCTCGGAGACGTCACCTTTCTGGACGGCCGCAGCCAGGGACCGGCTCCAGGGAGTGTCCGGTCCGGGCATGACGAGGTCCAGTCCGCCGTTGGCGCTTTCCACGGCTGTTTTGGTGGCAAGCCAATCGGAGATCACCAGCCCGTCAAAGCCCCATTCCTCTTTGAGGATCTGGTTCAGGAGTTCGTCGTGCTCGGTGGCCGTGGTTCCGTTGATCTTGTTGTAGGAGGCCATGATCGTCCAGGGCCGGGCGTCTTCGACCATGATCTGGAAGGGAAGTAGATACAACTCCCGGAGGGCATCTTCTGGAACCACCGAGTCCACGGTGGTGCGCTCGGTTTCGGCTTCGTTGGCCAGGAAGTGTTTCGGCGTCGCCGCGATTCCCCGTTCCTGCAGGGATTGTACGTAGGCCGCCCCGAGATGGCCGGTAAGGACAGGGTCCTCGCTGAAGCATTCAAACAGGCGTCCGCCCAGAGGGGTCCGGTGAAGGTTTACCGTGGGACCCAGGACCACATGGGTTTCTTGGTCCTCTGCTTCGTCTGCAAGGATTTGCCCGACCTCGCGCATCAGGTCCAGGTCCCAGCTTTGGGCAATGAGCGTTGCGTTGGGCAGCAGGCAAGCGACCCGCCCTCCGACCACCAGCGGCCCCCGTACCCCTGAGGGCCCATCGGACATGACGATCTCCCGCAGGCCGATCGCGGGTTCATCGGACAAGCTGAACATCCTTGCCCCGGAGAGGAGCCTTACCTTCGAAGGAAGGTCCAAGGTGGCAAGTGCCTGTTCGATGGCGCCGACAGTGTCCTGGTTCATTGCTGCGGTCTCCTGCCTGTCTGTGCTCGTGAAGGTGTGGTGTTCGCTCATCGGACCTTCTTTACCGGGAGAATGGTCAGCGCACCGAGCAGGGCGATCACGGCTGCTACGGCCAGCAAAAGGTCGTAGCTCCCTCCACCCACTGTGAGCAGTGCTGCTGATACTGCCGGCGCAAGGGTCTGGGGACCGGCCATGGCGATGTTGAAGACGCCGAGGTCCTTCGCTGTGTCATCCGGGTTGGGGAGGACATCGATGACGAGGGCAAGGTCAACGGCGATGTAGGTGCCGAAGCCGATGCCGATGACCAGTTCCGCCCAATAGAACCCGGTTGTGGAGCCTGCCAGGCTGAGCATCCATGTGCCTAGGCCGAAGATTATGGCTGAGATCCAGATGAAGACCTTTCGGCGCCCGAGCCTGTCCGAGATCCATCCGGCGATTTGGCCCGCCGTAACGAGCGCGAGGGTATAAATCAGGACACCGGTCGCCAAAGCGCCTGCTGCGTCTTGTTTGGAGAGGCCCAGGTCCTGCTGCAGGTAGAGGAGGCGGAACGTGACGAACATGAACAGTGCCAGGACGACAAGGAAGCGTGAGATCCAGGCGAAGGCGAAGTCCGGGTGTTTGACCGGGTTGACCCAGAAGGTCTTCAAGGCGGTGCGGAAGCCATCCTCGGATGCAGGTCGGCGTTTCATGGGCTGGTCCGGCAGCACGAATGCAAAGACGAGGACCAGGATCAGCCCCAGGATCCCGGGAACCAGGAAGAGAAGGAGCATGTTCTGTCCGAGAAGACTTGCCGAGTACGCCGCCCCCAGGCCCGCGGCCTGGGAGGCGATGCCAATCATGCCGCTGACTTTGCCGCGCTGCCACTGAGGTATTTGGTCTGCCAGGGAGGCCGTATGGGCAGCGACAGCCGCGTTGCCAAGGGCCTGTGCGAAGAACCAGCCGATGGCCAGAACCACGACATTCGGTGCCAGGGCGATCACGGTCAGGCTTGCCAGGAGTCCGACGGCTCCAGCGACCAGCCATGGGCGACGGCGGCCAAAACGCCCAATGGTCCGGTCGCTCAGCCGGCCAAAGACGGGATCGAAGAGGAGGGCAGCGAAGGCGCCCATGGAGATGACGAAACCGAGGGTCGGGGCAACGTCCGCCGGGGACACCAAGGACTGCACCTTGAGCGTCATCCCGGCCACGATGGGCACGGAAAGAGCCGTCAGAAGTCCAAGCCGGGCCAGCACCATCGTGGCAATCACGTTTGCTTTGGCTTTTTCTTTGGGAGCAAAGGCCGTGGGCGACGGCAACGTCGCTCCTGCAGCCGGATCAGACACAACCATGGGTCTCATCGCTTTCTGTGGATTGCAGTGGGGAACATCTGGCATCAATGCCCGAAGTGATGAGTACCACGGTAACACTAACAGACCGAGTAGTCGGTCTGTTTACCAAATCGTTACTTTACTTCTTGGTTCGTTTCTTCGTTGCCTGCCGGTGTCGAATCCAGTCCGCGGCCACCTGTTCGGCGCGGCCCGTTCTTTCCGGCGCCGCCCCGGACAGCTCCCGAGATCCGATCACAGCGAGATCGTGCTGGCCCTCGGATTTGGCCTGGGCGTCATAGCGCTCACGCAGGCCGCCGTCTGCCTCGTGACCAGGACAACGCCGGGATCGCCTCCGCACTGCTTAACTCGGCCCAGCAGATTGGCGTCGCTCTCGTCTCGCCTTGCTGGCCGTCGTCGCCGCAACTTCTCCGCCACGCCCAAGTACGACGGCGCCGCCACAAGCAGCGCGATACCGTATCCCGCTGTCAGGGCGGCCACGGTCGCCGCCGGTATGGTGCCGGCCGGCAGCGTGTGGAGAACGAGCGCTGGGTGCTGTTCAAATCTCACTTTGGCTTCGATGCTTTCTACTGCGAGCCAGGCATCGCCAGCGCCCATGAAAAGGGCGGAAATGAAGGCTAAGTTGGCACGTTCCGGTAGAATTTCCTCACCCCGGTCCCGGCAGCGAAGACCTTGGTCGAGCTCAACGACAAGATCCAGGTCTGGGATGAGGAGGAAGATGCCCGCAGGATCTCCCAGAGGCTCCGCACGATCGGGCAGGACTTCGCCGTCGAACAGCCACTGCTCTCGGCCTTACCGGCAGAATCCTTTGATCCGGGCCTGGTCCTGACTCCCCGGGTGGATCGCTCCTCGCTGGTCACAGTCCGTTCGATGAAGTACTCCGTCCCGGCAAGGGTTCATCAACCGCGAAGTACGGGTCTCGCTGCGATCTCATGAGCCCAACCTCGCCACTTGTCGTGTCCCAATCCCTGCGCCGGGGCAGGGGCCTGACTGAACAACCCGCCGTTGCCGCGGACGACCAGAACTGCCGCCGGCTCCGCCTGCCAACTATCAGGGCCGTGCTGGACGAAGCGCTCTCCGTCCCTGGCAAAGAACAACTGAGCTATCAAGGGTTCCTCGCGGAACTGCTTCTGGCAGAGTGCGATGACCGGGACAGGCGTTCCTCGATCAGAAGAGTCAAATCTGGCTTCCCACGAGATAAATGTCTCGGGGACTGCGACACGAACCCGAACATCAACGAAGCAACCATCCACACCTTGGCCAAAGGCGCCTGGATTCGCAAGGCCAGCTCCTGCGCCTCATCGGCGACTCAGGAACCGGCAAGTCGCACCTGCTCATAGGCCTTGGCACCGCGGCAGCGGAACAAGGCTTCAGGGTCAAATACACCCTCGCGACCAGGCTCGTGAATGAACTGGTCGAGGCCGAGAACGACAAAGCCCTGGCCAAGACCATCGCCCGCTACGGACGAGCGGATCTGCTCTGCATCGACGAGCTCGGGTAATGGAACTGAACAAACGCGGAGCCGAGCTCCTCTTCCATGTCCTCACCGAACGCGAAGAAAAAGCCTCCGTCGCGATCGCCACCAACGAATCCTTCTCGGGCTGGAACAAAACCTTCACCGACCCGCGCCTCTGTGCTGCGATCGTGGACCGCCTCACTTACAACGGCACCATCATCGAAACTGGCACCGACTCCTACCGCCTCGCCCACACTCGCCCAACAAACCGCCAGCTAGGGCTGACCCCAGAAGGCGTCCTCCGCCTGTCCGTCCGCCGAGAAGAGCCTGACCTCCACGATCTTTCCATCACGGATCGTGAGGAGATCGACGCCGGACATGTCCATCGATGCATCCGCGCGCTTGCCGGAGAACTGCACCGGCACAGCGGCGAATTCGCCATTCGTCATCGCAGGCCCGGTGACGGCGAGCTCGAAGGTTCCCTGGCTTGTCTCCATCATCCCGCCGAGCAGCGCCCCCACACCGTTGATTCCCCTGTGTTCGCCGGAGAAGCGGTTCGAGCCTGGCTGGTGCCAGACGACGTCGGGGCTGAGCAATGCCATTGCCGAGGGGACATCGCCCTGGCCGAGGGCGTCGAAGTATGATCCGGCTATGGCATCGGGTGTCTGGTCAGTCATTGTGCTCTCCTTGATTTGAGTTACGAAGCTCATGGTTACATTCGGTAACCTGTTACATCAACGTAACTAAGGAGCCGGAACCATGAACGCACCCGACTGGGACGTCATGGTGGCCACCTGCCCGTCGCGGACTTCCCTGGCGAAAATCGCCAACAAGTGGACTGCCATGATTATCATCGCCCTGAGTGGCGGTCCGTTGAGGTTCGGCGAATTGCGTCACGCCGTGGACGGCATCAGCGGCAAGGTCCTGGCCGATACCCTGCGGGATCTGGAGCGCGATGGGATCCTAGAGCGGACGGCCTATGACGAAATGCCCCCACGCGTTGAATATGAACTGACCTCTCTGGGCCAAACGCTGCGAGAACCGTTGACGGCGCTGGGCCGCTGGGCCGAACAACACATCGAAGACGTGCTGTCAGCCCGGGATTCCTATGACCGCCAAACCGCCCCAAGGCCCTTGGGCTACTAGTACTACAGTCGCAGATATTCTCGTTGCTGCCGTTTCCTGTAGTGACTCGCTAGCAGGCGTGCCCGGAGTTCGGTTTCACCGTGGTTACCGTGCGAGCAATGGCTGACCGGCCGTCAAATAGACGTTGATGCTTCCGGAATCGGCTTGGCTGCGTCTCATTCACGTGTGCGCTTACATGCGTTGATAGGGACTGATGTCTACCGCCTTCGGGCGTCCGGAAGGGGTGTCGAAACAACCAAAATCGGTCCATGCACGGTGCGTCTGCGTGGAACTCATCGGCTCCCTCTCGCAACTGTGGTGTGAGGAGTGAAAAGCAGAGCGATCGGGACGGGACGGACGACCACTGCCGGGTCATGGTCGTCCGCCCTGTTGTCCTGTCCTGTTACGGCTGCCGGGCTGTGGAGTGGGTGACAATGGGTGCAGCTCCGGTGTGGACCTCGCGTGCAGCGGCGATCTGGCGGATCCGCCCGCGGCATGCGTACCAGCCGGCGATCATGAGAGCGACGGCGATTGCGGTTACGACCATGGTCAACGGGGAGTCGATAAGGATCATGACAAGGACCACGGCGAGGAAGGCAATGGTGAGATAGCCGGTAAATGGGGCTCCGGGCATGCGGAACGAGGGACGCTGGGTCCAACCTTTCCTGCTCCACCGCTGAAACTGGATTTGGCACAGGACGATCGCGGCCCACGCGACGATGATGCCAACAGCCGCGATGTTGAGGACGATCTCGAACGCGTCGCCGGGGACGATGTAGTTCAGCGGGATGCCGAGGAAGGAGACTGCTGCGGTGATGGCAATGCCGCCGTAGGGGACGCCCGCCTTGTTCATTCGGAGCGCGAATTTCGGCGCTGAGCCGGCGGCTGCCATCGAGCGAAGGATTCGTCCGGTTGAGTAGAGCCCGGCGTTGAGTGAAGACAGGGCGGCTGTGAGCACGACGAGGTTCATGATGGAGTCGATGCCATTGATGCCGATTGAGCTGAAGAACGTCACGAACGGGCTCACGCCCTTTTCGTAGGCGGTGTAGGGCAGCAGCAGTGAGAGCAAGACGACGGATCCCACGTAGAAGACCGCGATGCGGGCGATTACGGCGTTGATCGCCTTAGGCATGACCTTGGCCGGGTTCTCGGTCTCGCCGGCGGCGGTGCCGACGAGCTCAATTGAGCCGTAGGCGAAGATGATTCCCGACATGAGCAGGATCGTCGGCAGGATGCCGTTCGGGAAGATCCCGCCGTTGTCGGAGATGAGCTGGAAGCCGACCGGGCCACCGGTAGCGGTGCCGAAGACGACGAAATAGATGCCCACGAGGAGGAACACGACCAGTGCGGCGACCTTGATGAGGGCAAACCAGAATTCCATCTCGCCGAAGACCTTGACGGAGACAAGGTTGAGGGCAAGGACGAGCACCAGGGCGGTGAGGGCCCAGCTCCATTGCGGGACAGCGGCGATCCAGGGGACGTACCTGCCGAAGAAGCTCATGTAGAGCGCGGCAGCGGTCGTGTCGGCGACCGTCGTCGCGGCCCAAACCAGCCAGTAGAACCATCCCACGGTGAACGCTGCCTTCTCCCCGAAGAATTCCCGGGCGTAGGAGACGAACGAGCCCGACGACGGCCGGTGCAGTACGAGTTCACCGAGGGCGCGCAGGATCAGGAAGGCGAAGGCTCCGCAGATTGCGTAGGCGATGAAGAGTGCTGGCCCGGCTGCGGCAAGGCGGCCACCTGCGCCGAGGAACAGGCCGGTGCCGATCGCGCCCCCGATGGCGATCATCTGGATTTGTCGGGATTTAAGTCCTTTCTGGTAGCCGGCATCCTCGGCGTGCAGGACTTGGTCAGGTGCGTGTGCGTGCCCGGAGTCTGTGACGGGCGGCTGAATCGACATGGGAAGCCTTCCTGTGGGTGTGAAGCTCGAACTGCGAGGCCTGATGGTCTACGGCGTAACCGCCGAAGTGGGGTCGGGCCGGCGGATGTCCGCCCTTTGCGGGGCTTCAAAGCATTGGAGGTGATTGCCGTTCTGGGCGGGCCCGCGGTTGGGCGGTAATGAGCGGAACGACGGATATGGCAAGACCTGAACCCCGACTGTCAGAGATTCAAATCACAGTTGAGAGTATGCGGCATATCACATCCAAAGATCAACATCTTGTTGGATAGATTTTGATGACTCTTGGCGCGATGCCAAGGGAACTAGCGAAATGACGGGCTGTAGCGGATAACGCTCGGTCTACCGCATGTAAACGAAATGTGTAATAATTGTAGAAAGTCCCGCTTCACCCAAACTGTATGTTGAATACTCTTGGAAGTGGATCGACGTGGCGTGCTTGCTGCGCCGCGTCTGTCTCTCGAACGTCTGGAAGGTTTCTCATGGCTGAGTCCGTTACGTCCACACCGCTCTATGAACGCGCGGTCCGTGTGGGGGATCTGCTCTTTGTCTCCGGCCAACTCCCTATCGGAGATGGTGGGTTGCTCTATCCCGGGCGCGTGGGCCAGGAAGTTACCGTCGAGCAGGCGCGTGAGGCTGCAGTGCTCGCTGCCAGCCGATGCCTGGACGTCATCCGTGACGAACTCGGGTCCTTGGACGCGGTCAAGCGTATCGTCCGGATCGGAGGGTATGTCTCAGCAGGGGAAGGATTCGTCGATGCGCCCGCCGTGGTCGATGGTGCGTCCCGGCTCGCCCTCGATGTCCTTGGAGAAAAAGGGCACCATGCGCGGTTGGCAATGGGAGTAGCCTCGCTGCCGCTGGGTGCATGCGTCGAGATTGAAATGACTGTCCAGTGCTAAGGACGGCCGAGCAGACTCAAGCCCCCAGCTTCACGACAATCGGGAACCCGCTTGAAGAGCTCTCCCTCGAACAGCTCCGCCAGCGCACGAGCATGAAATGGCGCACTCATCCCTCCGACGTGCTGCCTCTGTGGGTTGCTGAGATGGACGTCCGGCTCGCGCCGCCCGTATCGGAAGCGCTACACCACGCCATCGATGCCGGAGACACCGGATACCCTGCTGGGACGGAGTTCGCCGAGGCGATAGGTGCGTTCGCTTCCCGGCGCTGGGGCTGGGATGGGCTGGCAGTGGAGCGCACGGCCATCGTGCCCGACGTGATGATGGGCGTCGTCGAAATCCTGCGGCTGATCACAGATCCAGGAGACGCCGTTGTCGTCAATTCCCCGGTCTATGCGCCCTTTTACGCTTTCATCACCCATGATTCGCGCAGGATCATTGAAGCGCCGCTGGGACAAGATCTCCGGATCAACCTCGGCAGTCTTGAGGAAGCTTTCAAGTACACGCGGTCGCAGGGACGGAATGCCGCGTACCTGATCAGCAATCCACATAACCCCACGGGGGTGGTTCACAGCCCTGAAGAGCTCGCAGCTGTCGCGGCCCTCGCCCGCAACTACGGGGTCCGGGTCGTCTCGGACGAGATCCACGCCCCGCTCGTCCTTCCGGGAGCAAAATTCACGCCATATCTCAGCGTGCCCGGCGCAGAGAACGCGTTTGCGCTCACGTCCGCGTCAAAGGCCTGGAACCTCGCCGGCCTCAAGGCAGCACTCGCAATCGCCGGACCCGAGGCGGCCGATGATCTGGACCGCATGCCCGAAGAGGTCAGCCACGGACCGAGCCACCTGGGACTCATCGCCCACACCGCCGCGTTCCGTGATGGTGAAGAATGGCTGGATGCACTCCTCCGAGGCCTCGATGCGAACAGGACTCTCCTCGGAAAGCTGCTCGCCGAACATCTTCCCGACGTCGGGTACACCGCTCCCGAGGGGACATACCTGGCGTGGCTGGACTGCAGCCATCTCGCCCTCGATTCGTCACCCGGCCCCGAAGGCCTCCCCACCGTTGCCGAGCTTGCCGGGCCGGCCAAGATGTTCCTCGACAAGGCGAGGGTCGCCCTGAGCTCCGGCCACGTCTTCGGCACGGGCGGGGCGGGACATGTTCGCCTCAACTTTGCCACTTCCCAGGCCAATCTCACCGAGGCCATCACCCGGATGGGCCGAGCCGCCCACGCCGATTGAACCAGACTTCATCGGACCGCGCCTGAAGGTCCAGCAATACAACCCCGCCGACCACGGAGAACACGATGGCCTTGCGTATCCACCACATCTGGCATCCTGTCATCGGCCAAAGAGTCCAGATGCGCCGCGGAGGCATCATCGTGCGCGAAGGTATCGTCGACGCAGTCACCCTGGACGACTCGGTTCTCTGGATCGCCGGCGGCGGGTGCAGCCACGGGCCATGTTCCAGCGGACCGAGGGCTTCGAAGTTTGGCTCAACTACCAGTGGGAGTCCGCGTATGGGAGAACCAGAATGAGCCTTGCACTGCAACAGCATGTTGAAGAAGAAAGGACTTCCCTTGGGGGCGATGACGGACAATAGCGGATACGCTTCAACAAAAGGCACAATTTACGGCCGTTCCGGGAACCCGGATCGCCTCCTCATCGGAAGGACAGCAGCAATGACCCAGATTGGTTCGGTCGGACCAGCAGCTCCATCTCCGGACGCGCTGCACGGCATGGACGCCGAGTCCATCAACCTGGTCCTCGAGCTCCTGGTGGCACCCCTTCAGGCCGCGGTGCCTCAGCCCACCGAGGTCGTCCTGCACGACCTGCAGAGAATCCCTAACACAGTCCGTGCTATCGCCGGAGACGTCACCCGCCGTCAGATCGGTGACCCGCCTACCGACAAATTGCTCGAACGCGTGGCAGCCGGTGACTTCTCCCATGAGATCGGCTACCGCTCGCAACTGCCTGACGGGAGAATCCTGCAGAGCACGACGATCATTTACATCGACAGGGAAGGCCGGGCCGCCGCAGCCCTGTGTCTGAACGCTGACGTGTCAGCCTGGGTCACGCTCCGCTCGGCCTTGGACCGCTTCGTTCTCGGCCACGACGGGAGCTCCATGCTCGCGCCCCCTACCGCGCACAGGGCGACGTCGGTCGGCCCCCAGGGGAGCGAGTACTTCCCGCACAGCGTGGAGGAACTCAGCTCCAAGCTCGTCGAGGCCGCGATCGTCGCCATTGGGATCCCCGTTGAGCAAATGCGCAAGGAACACAAAGTGCAGGTCGTGGCGGAGCTCGAACGTCGCGGATTCTTCCTTGTAAAGCAGGCTGCCGAGACAGCGGCCGCCGCGCTCGGGGTCACCCGATTCACCATTTACAACTACCTCAACGAGCTCGGCGGAGAGGTCGAAGAGACAGCCTAAACCCCGACAGAATCCAGCGTTACCCGGGTTCCTGGAGCTCTAGCCTTCATCATTGCGGATCACCAGCAATGAACAATTCCCTACCCCGTCATGCCCGAACCAAACCACGCACCTGAGCATCACACAGCCCCAACAAGTCATGCCGGCAATCATCGGGGCGTGGATCAATCGTTCCCTCAGCCAGACAATCGTCAAAATAAATCAAGGAGAAAAAATGAACACGACCACCACCACGAAGCCGTTCGCCGACCTCGCTGCCATCGAAGCGACAGTGGCAGCCGTCACCGAGCAGCGCGAACTTGGCAAGGTCAGCTTCAGTATGCTCAGCGAGTCTGCCGGTGGGCTGACCGCCGAGACCGTCACCGGACCCCTGACCCAGGCAGGCATCGCCGACGAATCACGCCGCGGCAAATTCACACTGCATAGCGACGAACCGGTCTCCCTGCTGGGAACCGACACAGCCGTCAGCCCGGCTGAATACATTCTCAAAGCCCTGGCAGGCTGCTACATCGTCACCCTGGCGTCCCTGGCTGCAGCCAGGAACATCCCGTTGAAGCACGTCGCGTTGACCCTGGGCTTCGACATCGATCTGAGCGGTTTCCTCGGAATTGACGGCAGCGTCCGCAAGGGTGCCCAGCAGATCACTGTGGACGTCCAAATCGACAGCCCCGGCACGTCCCGCGAGGACCTTGAAGACCTGATCGGCGCGCTCGAAGCGACCTCGCCGATCCGCGACACTCTGGCGAACCCGGTCCCAGTCGTCACCCGCCTCGGCTAAGACCGGCCGTACCCGACCCGGGCCTAAATTTTCAACGGAAGGAACATCATGGCGACAACCAACATCACCGGAGAACAGTTCACCGCGACAATCGAGGGCAACGACATTGTCCTCGTTGATTTTTGGGCCGCTTGGTGCGGACCCTGCCGCCAATTCGGCCCGATCTTTGAGAAGGTCTCGGAAAAGCATGACGACGTGGCTTTTGTGAAGGTCGACACAGAAACCGAACGGGAACTCTCCGCAGCCTTGAAGATCTCTTCAATCCCAACCGTCATGGGCTTCCGCGAGAACGTCCTTGTGTTCTCCCATTCAGGCGTTCTCAGCGAACCCCAGCTGGGCAACATCGTTGAGGCCATCACCGCGCTGGACATGACAGAAGTTCACGCCAAACTCGCGGCTTCACCGACCCAGCACTGATCACCCGTGTTGCCGGCCGAGCCGCCAACATCGGCCGGCAACGGATCAGCTTCGGCGAACGCCTGGGGGAGGGCGTTGGCCTTTCCTAGCCTGCAGAACAGATTTCAAGAGAGCGTCCAGATGCCGCCAGGAAAGTACAGCCTCGAGGGGGTCCGTCATGGAAAACCCTGCGTGCTGGGCTGCCTACGCCGCCACCGAGCGCGGCGGCAGTCAAAGAACATTCGACTGGTTGCGTGCGAGAGGCGAGCTGGCTGTGCCTAAACACCAGACATGGTGTGCCTGTGACGTCCGTGTCCAAGGGAGCAACGTCCGCAAACACCGCAAGCGAAGCATGTTGACGTAGGTGCTTCATCAACTGCGGGGTAGTGCCCTTTCACACCTCCGGCCAGCCTCTGACCTGGTGTTTTGTGCTGTCGCTGGGGGTGAAGTCGAGGACGGACCGGCGAACAGGGTGGAAAAAGGCCAATGAGGCATGTCACAGTACGTGCTTCGGCAAATTAGCGGGGTAGTGCCCATTAGCGTGGTGTAACGGCCCGGCCCCGGGCGTGTTGTTCCCGAACGTGAGGCGGCCATCGCGTGATTCTTGGAAAGACCGACCAAAGTCTTCTCTCAAGGAGTTTCCACGCGATGACCGCACCTCATGTTATCGACCCTGCCCGTTTCCTGTCCGAGCAACTCGAGCAGGCCTCTCCGGATCTCATGCGATCCATGCTGACCACGTTCATCCACGCGCTCATGAGCGCCGAAGCGGACGCGGTCTGCGGCGCCGAACACTGTGCCCGTTCCGAGGCCCGCACCAACTCCCGGAACGGTTACCGGCACCGGGACCTGGACACCCGCACCGGCATCCTGGACGTCGCCATCCCCAAGCTCCGGCAGGGCTCCTATTTCCCGGACTGGCTGCTGGAGCGCCGCACACCCGTGCTCCACATCGCCCAACTTTGAAGGGGCTTGGTCCATCAGTCGTTTAGAAGACACGAATAGTTTGAGTTCGTGTATGCATGCCAGCGGTAGAGGTGGATAACCCATCAGGCTTTCACCCTCGTCTTCGAGTGTCGCGGGTGAGGATGGCTTCGCCAACCCGAGATGCCGGAATACTTGGCCACCACCACTTTGCCTTCCCTTACTTTGAAGCTGAGCGTACTCAGCATGAATCATGTGCTGACAAAGCAAACCTTCGGTTCGGCGGGACGAGTCACCGCACCGGGTTGAGCACCATTGCCGTCGCGCATGGGTGCGGACGTGTGTATCGCGCGTTTTTGTGCGTAGGCGCGTGCAGCGCGGACTCTGAAAATCGTTCGCACGAGTCCGCTTCATAGGACGCGAGCAGCGATGCATGGCCGTCATCGCCGATGATGCTGCCTCACTGCTTAACGGCGACCAAGTGCTCGACGACCGGTGTCACGGGATGGTCAGCGCAACGGGTGAAACCCGCCGCCAGATCGAACCGTAACAGCAGCGCGCCGTCTTCCCCGCTTCCACGTTTATGCTTGCGCCGAGATCCAAATGGATGCCTACTAGTTGGACAAGGCCAAGCGGAGGCATTTCTGCTTTGACGACAGGCAGTCTCCATGGCGCGTCTTTGGGAGGAACAAGATGTTCGCGAGAGTAAGCACCTACCGTCCTGCACCTGACCGCACTGGTGCGCCATCCGAAGATACCGTCAGACAGGTGCTGGATATGCAAGGATGCCGCGGGATCTACTACTTGTTCAAGAAAGACAACAAGTCGCTGTCCATAACGCTCTGGGATGACGAGAAGGCCCTCGAAGGCAGTCGGGAGGTAGCCGACCGAATCCGTTCTGAGACCAGTGCCGAGCAACATATGGAGATCCTTGAGGTGGAGGAGTTCGAAGTGCTTACGAGGGAAATCAAGGCCTGAGGGGCCAGCAGGCGGCGGCTCCGCTCTGGTGCAGGCGTATCGGCATGTGTCTCCCGGTGCGTAAGCTCATGCTGATACAGGAGTCATGATGCTGGTCGTCCATTTGCGGTGAGGGCAGGTGAGAGGTTCTTGCTTTGTCTCGCTCGCGGACGGGGTCGGGTGCGCTGAGGATACCGAGCACTGGAATCCCTACTGCTACCCAACGCCGATAGTGGTTCCGTCAAGCTGACGGTTCCAGTTCGGGTGGCTCCGAGGCAGGGGAGGGGTTCAGGTCAGCGGGGCCTGGAGGAGGTACTGGCACACCGTCTCCCGGCTGATCCCCTAATCGCGGGCGAGGACTGACTGCGGGACTTTGCTGCCCGCTCGCTGGGCGACTTTCGGCGGCCCGTTCCGGAGGGAGGGTCTTCTTCCGTCCTTGGTAAGCGCCGCACTGCTTGAGCAGGGCGATGCGTTCATGCTGCCGTTCGCTAATGAGGGAGCAATCGAATCCGGCGA
Source organism: Arthrobacter sp. OAP107 (assembly GCF_040546765.1). Classification (NCBI taxonomy): domain Bacteria; kingdom Bacillati; phylum Actinomycetota; class Actinomycetes; order Micrococcales; family Micrococcaceae; genus Arthrobacter; species Arthrobacter sp. OAP107. Next base: position 23,767 of record NZ_JBEPOK010000002.1, read on the forward strand.
AGGCCGCCATGACGGAGAGCATGAGGTTGGCCATCGGGAAGTCCTCGCCAGTGAAGACCAGACTTCCTTTGACGAGCTCCGCCCTCACACCTTTGCGCGTGAGGCGCTGGACCAGAGCGCGCAGGTCGTCCAGGTTGCGGCCCAGATGGTCCATGCTGTGCACCACGAGAGTTTCCCCGTCGCGCGCGAAACGCAAAAGCTCGGACAGTGGTGCCTGTCGGCATCCCTGCCAGACGCCTCGTAAACACCCTGTCCAGACCCTGGCCGTCAAGCTGACGCTTACCGTTCTGATCAATGTACTCACCTCGACGTGCCGAATCGCTGACCAGCCACTGGTGCCTCCAAACGTGTCAGATTGAGTTCTAGGTGGTCGAAAGCATCGCGTACCGATACGACCGGCACCCGCATCGGAAGTTGCTGGATCCCGGCCTCTGACGCGCCGCTCAGTCAAGCGTTGGCCGCGCTGTCGACCGGGGCGTTTCGCTCGGCGTTGTGAACATGCCCGGGGTTGTGCGGACGGGAGGCGGGGGCCAGTAAAAGACCGGGTTGCCCTGCGACCGCCGGAGGCTCGGCGGGGCATTCGTGCCGCCGGGGCCGCCCGGTAGGGCAGCCCCGGACGGACCGGGTTACCGTTTGAGCAGGAGTGCCTCGCCCTGGCCGCCGCCGCCGCACAGGGCCACGGCCGCCTTGCCGGCGCGCCGGCGGGCCAGCTCATGGACGGCGGCGACCACCAGGCGTGCCCCCGAAGCGCCGATAGGGTGGCCCAGGGCAATGGCGCCACCGTTGATGTTGACCTTCTCTAGGCCAATGCCCAGGTCAGCTGCCGACTGCAGTACTACGGAGGCAAACGCCTCGTTGATTTCCACGAAATCCAGGTCACCTGGAGCCCATCCGGCGGTGTCAAGGCATTTGCGGATGGCACGGGCGGGCTTGTCCGGCAGGGTTGTGTCGGGACCGGCAATCTGGCCAACGGCACCAAGGGTGGCCAGTACTTCATGCCCGTGCAGTCGTGCGTGTCCACGCGTGGTGAGGACCACGGCGGCGGCGCCATCACTGAGCGGCGAGGCGTTTCCGGCAGTGATGCTGCCTTCAGGGGAAAAGGCCGGCCTGAGCTTCCCCAGAATCCCCGGGGTACTCTCGGTGCGCACCCCCTCGTCGGTGTCGATGAGCTCAGTCCCCCGCCTGCGCGATACTTTGACAGGGATGATCTCCGCTTCGAAGAGCCCGCCCGATTGCGCCTCGGCCGCGCGTCGGTGCGAATCGGCTGCTAGCTTGTCCTGTTCACAGCGGGGGATTCCCAGAGCCATGTTTGCCTGGTCAGTGGCCAAGCCCATGGCTTCCCCGCTGAATGCGTCGCTTAGACCGTCGTGCGCCAGTGAATCGATCAATGCCGTATGGCCGTAGAGGTGGCCTGCACGGGAGTCCGGGAGCAGATGGGGGGCGTTGCTCATCGATTCCTGGCCACCGGCCACTACGATATCGGCTTCGCCGAGGCGGAGCATCCTGGTGGCCTCGACGATGGCGCTGAGCCCGGACAGGCAGACCTTGTTCACGGTGTGGGCGTGGGCATGTAGTGGGATGCCGGCGGCGACGGCAGCCTGGCGGGCGGGGTTCTGGCCCGCCCCGCCCTGGAGCACCTGGCCCATGATCACAGCCTGCACGCTGTCGGCAGAGACAGCGGCCTGCTCGAGGGCACCGGCAATCGCAGCCCCACCCAGTTGGGCTGCGGAAAGCGCCGAGAGCTGTCCCATCAACTTGCCCTGAGGTGTTCGGGTCGCTCCGATGATGACGACATCCTGACCGTGGTTCATGAAAAGCTCCTTAAAACCTTGATGCGGGGGAGGGTTGGCGCACAGACAGGGGTATCCGCAGTCCGGGGTGGTAATTGGTGCCGGTTATCCGGTCCAGCAAGGGCGTGAGGCCGCCGGTATGGAAGGGATAGTTCGCGCCTAGGATCATGCACAGGTCGACCTGTTCGGGTCCAGCAACGACTCCTTCGCGGAGGATGTGCCCAACTTCGTCGGCCAAGGTAGAAAGGAGACGGCTGCGGATAGCTGACTGATCGGCAGGCGCCGGCGGCGGAAGATGCACTGCAGCCTCTGAGGAAATTCCGCCATTTGCGTCTAAGAAACCGGGCAGCCCCGCGTTGACGATGGCGGTCAGGCCGGGCGTGGCCGCGAAGCGGTCCGGGTAGGCCTGCCGCATGCGTTCGCAGATGTGCAGTTGGACCGCGGGGCCGATGAACTGCAACAGAGCCAGCGGTGTCATGGGCAAGCCCACGGGATCCAGTGCATGGTCCACGCTTTCGGGCTCGAGGCCGCCGTCAATCAGCGAGAGCACTTCACACATCAACCGTGTGAGTATCCGGTTGACCACGAATCCAGGGGAGTCTTTAACGAGCACGGCCGTTTTGCCCAACCCCTTGGCCATTTCGAACGCGGTGGCGAGGGAAGTTTCTGCGGTCCGTGTGGTGGGGATGACTTCCACCAGCGGAAGCACTGACACGGGGTTGAAGAAGTGAAGACCGACCAGCCGCTCGGGGTGGGCCAGCTGCGCGCAAATGTCTTCAACGGACAGGGCCGAGGTGTTGGTCAGCAGCAGGGCGTCTGGACGCAGGATCGACTCGAGTTCGGCGAAAACGGCACGCTTGACCTCAAGCTCTTCGAAGACCGCCTCTATCACCGCATCGCATTGCGCGAAGTCGGTCTTGTCCGTGGTTCCCTGGACCAGTCCGCTGATGTTTAAGGCTGCATCGGCCGTCAGCTGGCCGCGCTCGACCTGCCTGTCCAGTTGGGCGCGGATCCATTCCAACGCCTTGTCAACCCGGTCGCGGGACAGGTCGGTGATGAGGACCGGCACCCGCAGCTGCCGGGCGAAGAGCAAAGCCAGCTGGCTGGCCATCAGCCCGGCGCCAACCACGCCTATCGAGCGTAAGGGACGAGCCGGGGCATCAGGACGCCCAGCAGGGGTGCGGGCGAGGGAACGGGTCAGGCGCAGGGCGTAGATCCCAGCCCGTGCCTGGTCCGAGAGCAAGAGCTCGCCAAAAGCTCGAGCCGTCGTGTTGTCTGGATCCGTGTGCTCCGCAAAAGCTGGTGGGTTCCGATCAGGCAGCCGTTCCATCAGGAGGTCCAGTGCGCGGTAGGGCGCCGGTGCAGCCCCGTGAAGCATGGCATCGAGCTTGTCGCGCAGGCGGTCAAGGCTTCCCGGGCCATTCTCCGTGGGCTGCCGGCGCCACGGGGCAGTAGTTCCTGCCAGAACGCCAGCGGCAAATTCCAATGATGCGGTCAGGAAATCCACGGCCGGAAGAACGGCATCGACCAGGCCGAGATCATGGGCGGCGGCCGGCGTCAGGTTCTTTCCTACAAGCGGGTCGAGGACTGCCAGCCGTGCAGCCGTATCCGGTCCCAGCAGTTCGAGGACCCGGTCCAAGCCTCCCCAGCCCGGGATCAGCCCGAGGCGCACTTCGGGAAAGCCCAGTCCCTTGGCCGTGGCCGAAACCGTGCGATAGTCGGTGTGGAGGGCAAGTTCGAGCCCTCCGCCCAAGGCCAGGCCGTTGAGGAATGCAAACGTTGGCACCGGCAGTGTCGCCAATCCGGCAAAACACCGCAAGCCTTGGCGTGCCACCTCCTGGGCCTCGTCCAGCGTGCGCGCCTCCGTCATATTCCCCAGATCGGCACCGGCACAAAAGACCTCCCGTGTCCCCGTTACGGCCACGGCATCCACGGAAGTGATGTCCAGCGAGCGGATAGCGGCGGACAGATCCTCCAGTGAGTCCGGTCCGAGCGTAATGGGCCTGGAAGTCCCGTTGTCTAGTCTCAGGAGGGCGAACCGAAAACCGCTGTGTTCAAGGTATGTAGTGTGGGTGCGGGTCATAGATTCTTCTGGCATAGGTTTTCCTTTGGGACGTCGTCGCGTTAGTCTTCACGTTTCAACTCAGGTCTGCGTCGTGGCTCGTTCGATGATCCTCCAGACACGATCCGCTCGGACTAATTGCTACGTGAGAATTTCGGGGTTCGGTTGTAGATGTGCGCTCTTAACGAATCGGTCTACGAAGAGCCAACTGCTTGGGAAATCGGTATGAGGCAGTCGGACGATACGACATCCTGCACCTCCAAACATTTTGCGGTGTCACATCGCGTCCTAGATCCACGCGAGGTCAAGCTGGGGTTCCTACTTCGTCCACCTGGCCATCTGACCTGTTAAGACGTAACCAACAAGCTGTCGCCTTGCTGCAGTTCGCTATCTCTATAGCTCGCGAAGATGTGGCCACGAGTTTTTCATTCCTCCCAAAACAGCGGGCATCGAAGCCTGCAGCAAAATCGGTTCCCAGAAGACGACAAGGTCAGGGCACGAGTCGGTGACACTGCTGTTGATCTGGACGAGCTGATCCCGATGTCACCGCGTCAGAGAAGCCAGATACTTGCCGATGCGCCCATTTTTCAGCGCTGTAACCCATCCGGAAGCAACTTGCTGATCAAGAGCTGCATTGGCCTCGATGAGGGCCAGAACCGGAGCGTGGAGTTGTGTCTTCGTGGCAGTGAAAGCACTGGGGGATACCTCAGCCAGTCGACGCGCCTCCCCGAGGGCGCGTTCCTGCAAGTTATCTGGTGCGACGGCGGTGACAAGACCAAGCTTTTCTGCCTCGTCAACCGTTACCATTTCAGCACTCGTTATCAGAGTATGGGCATGATGGCCTACTGCTGAGCGCAGGACTTCGATCCCGGCTACGGGAAGCGGGACTCCGACCGCGAACTCGGGGACGCCAATCCGGCCCTTGCCCATAAGTCGCACGTCAGCGGCAGCAGCGAGGAGACATCCACCTGCAACTGCATGGCCATTGACGGCAGCGACCACCGGTAAGGGGCACTGGAAGACGTTCAGGATTGCCGCGGATAAAGCAGGGAGGAACTCGTGGATGTAGTCACTGCCGCCGTCGATAATCTTACGCAGGTCGACCCCCGCGGAGAACGAAGAACCGACCCCTGTTAGGATGACGGCGCCCTCGTCTCGGCCATGGAGCGACCGGAACACTGCGGACAAATCGGCAAGCATATCGAGGTCGAGAGTGTTAACCTTTCCATTCTCAAGGCGGATTGTGGTGATTTTGTGGTCATCTTGGACCGTGATCATGAGAGTCTTTTCGTTGTGAGTGTGCAGGAAGATGGGTTCAGCCGGCGCTGCCCTCGTATGGTCGTCGCGCCGAGCCAACCGTAAGGAGTCGCAGGGATGGAAGGTTGTCGGAGGTACGGCCCGTCAGTTGATCCGTGCCCGGTGTTCGCTCCACGCTGGCTCGCGGAGTTCGAGTTTGCGGATTTTGCCGGTGGAGGTCTTGGGTAGATCTGTGACCAGGACAATTTCGCGGGGTGCCTTGTACCGGGCAATACGTGTTCGCACGTGCTCGATGAGCTCTGCCTCCGTCACCCCGTCGGGGACCGAGGGAACAACAAACGCCTTCGGTCGCTCGCCCCACCGATCATCCGGGACGCCCACCACGGCTGCCTCTATCACGGCTGGATGTGACATTAAGGCCTGTTCCACTTCAATGGTTGAAATATTCTCTCCACCGGAGATGATGATGTCCTTGGCGCGGTCACGAAGTTCGACATAACCGTCGGGGTGCATGACTCCCAGATCACCGGAGTGGAACCAGCCGCCGCGGAACGCCGCTTGCGTCGCTTCGGCATTCCGAAAGTATCCCGTCATCACATTATTGCCGCGCATGAGGATCTCGCCCATCGTTTGACCGTCGGCGGGGACGTCCACCAGTTCCTCCTCCGAACCGGTTGTGAATACAACCCGCATGCGTTCGTTCTGGACCATCCCGACCCCTTGACGGGCCATCAGATTGGCTTGGGTGGACGCGTCCAGAGACCTCCAGCTGTTCTGCGGTTCGCAGACCGAGTACGGACCGTACGTCTCGGTCAGCCCATAAACGTGAACGAGCTCGAAGCCCATGTCCTTTACCCGTTCGATGGTCGACGGGCTCGGCGGCGCACCAGCTGTGGTGGCCACCACGCACCGGTCGAGAGCGTGCGCTCGATTGCTGTTCAGAATGGAAATGAGGACCGTAGGAGCGCCATTGAGGTGGGTGACGCCGTGCCGGTCGATGATGTTCCAGATCTCATCGCCCCGAACCTCACGGAGACAAATCTGGGTGCCGCCCGCGGCAGCAAGTGCCCACCCGGTCGACCAGCCGTTGCAGTGGAACATCGGGAGCGTCCACAGGTAAACGCTCTCCGCATGGTGCTTAGAGTGAATCAGCTCGCCCAGAGAATTGAGGTACGCTCCGCGATGAGAGTACATGACCCCCTTCGGTTTTCCTGTAGTGCCGGAAGTGTAGTTGATCGAGATCAACGACTTCTCATCATCGACGGCCCACTCCAGCGGAAGCTTATCCGCGCAGGGAACACGTAGCAGGAGATCCTGGAGCTCTTGAGCCCCGGCTAGCCCGGTGGTTGTCTGTCTGCCACTGTCGGCGACAATGACAAGCGACTTCACAGTCTCAAACTCTGCGGCCACATCTGCGATCGAGTCAGTCAATGCACTATCGAGCACGAGCATCACCGACTGACTGTGATCCACAATGTACCGAATCTCTTCGCCGGACAGACGAGTATTGATTGCCACCAGAACGGCGCCGGCCAAAGGCACTGCGTAGTGAGCGATCAACATCTCGGGAACATTCGGCATCAAGTACGCCACGCGATCTCCCGGAACAACGCCAGCCGCACGGAACGCATGGGCACGGAGTTCCACTGCTTCAGCAAGTTCGCGGTAGGTCAGCGTCATGTCACCGTATATAACTGCCACTTTTTCGGGGTAGACGTCGGCAGACCGCCGCAGGAACGACAAAGGCGTCAGCTGGGTGATGAACGGTTCCATATTCCACAATCCTTTAGCGCACGATGCTGTGCTCAGAGCAGTTAAGGCCTGGACCGTCAACCGCGCACGCTGTGCGACACGGCGGGTTGCCAAGCAAGACAAGGCGGTCGGTACAGTCGGGACGGCGCCGGAGGTCCCTTATGTCCGGCGCCGGCCCTAATCTAAAAATGACCTAGAGAACAGCCAGGGGGTTCACCATGGAGGACGTAGAACCCTTTGTCTTCACCGGTGCCATGATGAAAAGAAACTCAGAACGGCCGGTTTGGAGCAGTTCCTCAGTCTTCACGTTCTCAAGGATGTGAGTTCCCGTTTCCGTAAGCAGATGCTGATGGATGACAAATGGGGCACCCTCAACCTCGCCCGGTAGCACCTCGACTGCCCAGGTATCGGCACCCACAACAGACACGCGTCGATCGGTTAGCCAGTGGGCAGCATCCCAACCAATTCCGGGCTCGTCGTAGTTGTAGCGGTCGTTGTCCACCATCCAAAGCGCCCCGTATCCGGTGTGAAGAATGACGGCGTCTCCGCGACGAACCTCGACACCTTGGCGGGCGCAGGCCTTCTCAAGGTGATCGGGGGTGATGACAAACCCTTCGGTGAGCATGTCGACGCCTTCGACGCCGGCGACGTCCAGAAGGACGCCCCTTGAGACCCAAGGTCGCACATTATGTATGCCCAGTCTGTTCAAAGCGGCGGGTGCGTAGAAGTCTTTGTAGTGAAGACCGTTGTAGTACCTACCGCCGATCCCGATGTGACCGAAGCCGTCGAGATGAGTACCGATGTGGTAGATCTGCGAGACGTGCTCCTCCATGTACCCCATATCATTGCCTTCGCCCAGCGGCATTGCGTCCATCTGCCCGTGAGCGGCGATAAGCTGGTGGTACCAACGTGCCCCCTCCTTGCCTGGCGGTGACCATGTGGGCGCACCAAACTCGAGTACACGGGCAAGTTCCACGATTCGTCCTTCACGCACCAGCTGAATAGCTTCAAGCGTGAGATCGGGGCCGAGTTCATTGCCTGCGCCGAGCTCATCGCCTTCTCCATAGCGTGAGGGCCACCATTGTGGACTGTTCTTCCCAGTTCCGTCGTAAGTCGAAGTGCCGGTATTGGCAAAGGGTTTGAGGTTGGGAGATCCCTCACCCGAGGTTCCTGAATTGGTTACATCACACGCCATGCACATAATTCCTCCGTACTTTTGCCGAGAATTGCGAATCACTCGTGTTGTGCATTGGAGAGATCCGAGTGACTCCCCTCACAATAATGAATAAACCAACCATATGCAACCAATACTTGCCAAATGGGCGTATAGATGAATATGGCGGGATGTGGGTGGACCATGGGTGTCTTGGCAGAACGATTGACAAACAAAGGAAGACGCCCCATCGGCCGTTCCCATGCGTCATTCGTGGGCTGGGTACCTACCGGCCAGACGGCTTGGCTAGGGCAGGCCTGTGAGCCCTGGATGGCAGCCTAGGGGATCCGACTAGGAATTCGCTGACGCCCGGGCGCTTAGTCTGGGCAAGACGTATCGCAGATAGATCCCGAAGACTTAAGGCGGAGCAGGGTCCTTCGGGGGTGTCCCTATGGCTTTTGGTCAAGCGGCCTGGGCTGGTTTCTCCTCGTAAAGCGTGCCGTGCGTGAGCATGGAGTAGATGACGTCGCAACTGCGCCGGCCCAGGCAGATGACAGCGGCGTTGTGCTTCTTTCCTTGGTCCTGTTTCTTTTGGCAGCAGGCCTTCGAGCGGGGTGGTGGCAGCTGGCGATCCAGGCGGATCTGAACAGGGCGTTCTTTAACTGCTTGTTGCCCGATCGTGCCGGGAACTCACCGCGGATCGAGGTGCCGGAGCCTCGTGTGACTGGGGCAATGCCTGCGTAGGCGGCGAGGTGTCCGGCGGAGGTGAAGGTCACGACACCCGATGCTGGCACCCACGTTACAAAGGGACCTGACCCCGCGGAAGGAGCCGGCCGTGTCCCTATCAGCAGTCAACGCGTGTCTCCGAACCTGGCGACAACACCCCCGGATCATACCAAGGTCCGGCGACCAAATCCTCGGCCCTCGGGGACGGAATAAATGTAACGGGGCAACGCCAACGTATGTGGTTTGCCGCTGGCCTATTGGGCCCTCATGAGGCGACGGTGGTATATGCGCCTTCGCCGTCGTTCCGGACTGTTATAGACGTACGGTCGGCTCGGTACAGCTCGTTGGAATACTCGAATGGGCGACCACTATCGAGGCATGTCGTACGCGTAATGGAAATCAGGGGGGCTCCAACGGATACCTGCAGCAAGCCCGCAACCTCGCGGCTTGCTGCAGTAGCTGTGATCGTCTCGACCGCAATTCCACGATGCACGTTGTACTCTGTTTCCAGCAGTTCGTACAACGATCCTTTCAGCGGCTTCTCGAGTAGGCCTGGAAAGAGATCACATGGAAAACGAGCCGTTTCGAGGGCCAAGGGCAACCCGTCCGCGAGTCGCAGTCGGTCTATGTGGAAGACCCAGGCGTCTGACTCCAAGCTGAGCTGGTTTGCCGCCTCATCGTCCGGTCTACCAACCCTAGTACCCAGTATGGTCGAACCCGATTCAACTCCCTGCGCCCGCAAGTATTGGGGTAATCCCACGACAGGACTTGTACGCAGCAGTTTCTTGGGTGCAACGAAGATTCCTCCACTTCGCCCATGCGTTCGGAGAATCTCGTTGTTATTTTCGAGTTGTTCGAGCGCCTTGCGGATGGCCCACCTGCTCACGCCAAGATTATCCGAGAGCTCACGTTCGGCCCCCAGACGCTCACCCGGTTGCAACGAACGCTCTGTAATGATCGACCGAATCGTGGAGACGAGTTCCTCCGCAGATGTGCCCTTGGGATCGGGCAGGTCACTACCCATTTCGTTGCTTGTCACGGGATACACCCTCCTTCCAACCATACTAACAAATGGTTGTGACTCTGGCCAAACGGATCCAAGGGCACGTCAGCTGCTTCGGCACCGTTGTAACGGACCGCTCATGACCCACAGGCCTACGGCGGCGCACTGATATTTCGCTGTCGCGCCCGGACCAGTACGTGGTGTGACGTGCTGCGCAAGCCACAACACCCAGTCGTCATTACTGGTTTCCGTGGACGGTGAAGTGCTTGGCGAGGTCGGCGTGGGGGCGGGGGATGACGTGGACCGAGACAAGTTCGCCAATCGCGGCGGCGGTTTCCGAGCCGGCCTCAGTGGCTGCTTTCACCGCTCCGACGTCGCCGTTGACGATGACGGCGACGAGCCCGTCGCCGACTTCTGCGCGACCCAGGAGGGTGACGTTTGCTGCTTTGACCATGGCGTCCGCTGCCGCCAGAGAGGCGACGTAGCCGCGGGTTTCGATCATGCCGATTGCATCACTCATTTGATGTGCCTTCTTTCTTGGTGGTGTGCTGGGTTAGGGGTTTGGGGTTCGGGGTGGGTCGAGGACTCCGATGATGAGTGCATCGGCCGGAGTCGTGCCGGGTAAATGGCGTGAAACGGCGCTGCCGAGGGCGACCAGAACGTGATCTCCTGGCCCGCTGCCGAGGTAATCCAAGGCCACGTAGTGCTGGTAAGTCTCGTCTCCTTGCACCTCAAGCAGTGCTCCCTGCGGGAAAGAGTCGATTCGCTTGGTCGCCCATACCGGTCCGAGAACAGTGGCTTTGATCATGACCGTCTAACCACCTCGACCGAAGCCTTCCGGATTTGTTCGCGTGCCAGGGGAGTGATGACGACCTTGCGCCCGAGGACCAACTGGGCACCCTCGGTGACGGCGCGGGAAACGATGCGTTCGGTCAGCACCCCTCGCTGGATCTCGATGACCTGGCCATTGGGGGTGCCGGGAGCTGATGGCGCTGTATCGGCCGAGGCGTCGCCGGAGCCCAGCTGGAAACGGAGCTGACCTGAACGCAGGAGCGCGCCCATGAGAGGGTCATCCGCCAGCCCCAGGACATGGCGTACGAAGCCGGCGAGCTCATCATCATTGGTAATCGCCACCCGCTGTGGCCTGGCCAGGAGATCCAGCTGCGGAATGATCTCCTTGATCAGCCCGCGTACCAAGGCACGCAGGTCGCCTGGCAGGGGCGCAGTCATCGCCGCATCTCCAACGCGGCCTCGGCAGCATCCGCCGCTGTCCGTACCGCATCCTCGGCGCCGGCCAGGTAAACCCTTCCCGAGGCTCCGATCATGCGATAGTCGACGACCTTGATCGGGCTGGCCTTCTCGGCTTCGTTGGTTGCCAGGATCGCATACGACGCGGGCTGCATCTCCATGACGAAAAGCGAATCACCCGGCAACAACATCGACCCGGACTTGTTGCGGTTAACCAGAAACGCATGCTCGTCATCGACATTGGAAATAATCTTCGAGGCAATCACCTCGGGTGGACGTGCATCAGTCTCTGAAGCACCGAGCGCGTCGAGAACGGCGCCAGCTGCCGTTCGCACGGCGTCTGCCGAACGTGAGTGGATCTCGAGGTAGCCGAACTGTCGTTCCACCACCAGCATGCCGGCACTGACCTGCGAGTGTTTCAAAGCGACGTCCGTGAGCGGCTCGATCCCCAGGCCAGGAGCGACCTCGATAACCTGCGCCGACATATTCGTTCTCGGCAAGCTCCCCCGAACGGACGTGCCCAAATAACACATCGTCTGGGGCTGCAACTTGTCAATAAAGATGAACGAGCGGAGGTCAGCCACGACTCTGCCCAACCAACCCGCGCAACTCCTCAACGATCAGGCCCCGCAACTCCTCACGCACCGCATCATCACCCAACGCGATGCCCGGCACCGACGAACCCGTCGCCGAGGTCGGAAGCGGATATGAACTATGTTTCTGGCTGCCATTCGTTCTGGAGTGGCGACCCAATTGACGAGCAACGGTTTCGAACTCGGTGAGCATTCGGTCGGTGTCGGCCTGGCTCAAGACCAGCGGTGGCCGCACTTTGATCACATTGCCGTAGCTGCCGGCCGTACTCGTCAGGATTTTCTGACGCCGCAAACCGTTCACGAAGGCCAAAGTGGTATCGCGGTCCGGTGTTTTCGTGTCCATGTCTGACACGAATTCGACACCAATATAAAGTCCCGCTCCCCGAACATCGAAGGCAAAATCGTTACGGCTGAGAATGTCGCGCATCCCTAGGACGAGTTGGTCACCCTTGTCTTTCGCGTTGGCGATCAGATCCTCGTCGCGAATGACCTCCAGAACTGCCTGTGCTGCCGCTACAGGCGCGTTTTCACCGCCGAACGTGTTGAAATAGGCGACGTCGCGAGCGAACTTGTCCACGAGGGCGCTCTTGGCGACCACGCCGCCGATGGGCATACCATTTCCCATGGGCTTTCCCATAGTGATCAAATCCGGAACGATGTTGCTTCGCTGGTAACCCCACATGGCTGCCCCGGTGCGGCCGAACCCTGACTGCACTTCATCGCTGACAACCAGGCCACCGGCGCGATGGACCAAATCGGCGGCAGCACTCAGAACTCCTGGGTCAGGGTAGATCCCGTCTGAGGAGAACATGCTATCGACCATCAGAGCCGCCAAACGAACACCCCGTCGATTCAGGTCGTCGATCTGGGCCTGGAGATGGTCGAGGAAATGCGTCTCGAGTTCGTCCCGGTCCAATCGGAGAGTATCGGGAGGAGGCACCAGTCGTACGTCTGAACCCAAGACCGTACCGCTCCCCGAGGACGGTGACCACGAGGCGACATCACGGGTGCATCCGTGGTACGCGTATTCCGACACGATGACTCCCGTCCCGCCTGTCACGGTCCGGGCGATGCGCAGTGCCAAGTCGTTGGCCTCCGAACCAGTGCAAGTGAACATGACGTTATCCAGCTCCGGATCATGCGTTTCCACAAGGTTCTCGGCGTATTCGATGATGTCTCGCTGCAAATAACGGGTGTTCGTGTTGATCGTCCGAAGCTGGCGGCAGACAGCATCGACGACGTGGGGATGGTTGTGGCCGACACTGGGAACGTTGTTGTACGCGTCGAGGTACTCGTCTCCGTGGACGTCGAAGATCTTTGTTCCCTGTGCACGAACCGGCTGAAATGGCTCTTCGTAGGACAATCGGTAGGCCGGGCCCATCACGCGCCCGCGTCGCTCGACCAAGTCACGCGTTTGACTGTCGAGCGTGGACAGGGTGTCCGCGCTGAGCGTGTTCAGGGTGACAATCTCGGTACGCTCGGGACTGGCGATCGAATCTTTCTGCATGCATCGACTTCTTTCAAAATTGGCGCGGCCGCGCAAAGAGCCGCGGAACGCTCGTAGGCCAAGTGACCGCTGGAGAGGCTAGCGGCGAGCTCATCGTCCGATCACGTCATTGAGGACCCGCGTAATTTCGTCACGGGCAGTAGTGACGCTTGCCAGATCCCCGGAGATGAACAGACGTCCCGCCGCCCCGATCATCTGTACGTCGACCAACGTCAGGTTCGGTGCAACTCGCTCTGCGCTGTTTGCGGCCACAGCTGCGAACAACGCCGGAGCCATCTCGTAGACCAACAACGCAGACCCTGGCAACAACATGGATCCGTCACGGGTGCGATTCAAGATGACAGCGTGCTGATCACCAATCTCTTCGATGATGTCGCTGTAGAGGATTTTCGGCCTGAGCTGATCTTCAGCCTTGGCGTTGAGGGTCTTCAAAATGGCCTGGCCCGCCTGTTCCACGACCTCGGCACTACGACTGTGGACCTCGAGGATGCCGTATTGCCGCTCCACGTAGAGAAGGCCCGGCTCGACTTCGGGCGTAGCCTTCAACGCGGCGTCGATGACCCGCTGGATCGCCAATGCCGGCGCAACCTCCACGATCAACGAATGATCCCCAGCTTTCGGAGGATACCCCCTAGCTCGGGTCGGCGTGGCCAGCGTGGCCGCGAACTGGCGCTGAAGGCCTTCGATTCGGAGGTACACACGCAGCTCGGTGGACGGTCCGGTGGCTTCGGATGGAGTTGGAGCTGTGGCCCGCTGTTGAGGGACAGCTTGCTTGGCGGTCGATGTCGTCATTACTGGTTTCCGTGGACGGTGAAGTGCTTGGCGAGGTCGGCGTGGGGGCGGGGGATGACGTGGACCGAGACAAGTTCGCCAATCGCGGCGGCGGTTTCCGAGCCGGCCTCAGTGGCTGCTTTCACCGCTCCGACGTCGCCGTTGATGATGACGGCGACGAGCCCGTCGCCGACTTCTGCGCGACCCAGGAGGGTGACGTTTGCTGCTTTGACCATGGCGTCCGCTGCCGCCAGAGAGGCGACGTAGCCGCGGGTTTCGATCATGCCGATTGCATCACTCATTTGATGTGCCTTCTTTCTTGGTGGTGTGCTGGGTTAGGGGTTTGGGGTTCGGGGTGGGTCGAGGACTCCGATGATGAGTGCATCGGCCGGAGTCGTGCCGGGTAAATGGCGTGAAACGGCGCTGCCGAGGGCGACCAAAACGTGATCTCCTGGCCCGCTGCCGAGGTAATCCAAGGCCACGTAGTGCTGGTAAGTCTCGTCTCCTTGCACCTCAAGCAGTGCTCCCTGCGGGAAAGAGTCGATTCGCTTGGTCGCCCATACCGGTCCGAGAACAGTGGCTTTGATCATGACCGTCTAACCACCTCGACCGAAGCCTTCCGGATTTGTTCGCGTGCCAGGGGAGTGATGACGACCTTGCGCCCGAGGACCAACTGGGCACCCTCGGTGACGGCGCGGGAAACGATGCGTTCGGTCAGCACCCCTCGCTGGATCTCGATGACCTGGCCATTGGGGGTGCCGGGAGCTGATGGCGCTGTATCGGCCGAGGCGTCGCCGGAGCCCAGCTGGAAACGGAGCTGACCTGAACGCAGGAGCGCGCCCATGAGAGGGTCATCCGCCAGCCCCAGGACATGGCGTACGAAGCCGGCGAGCTCATCATCATTGGTAATCGCCACCCGCTGTGGCCTGGCCAGGAGATCCAGCTGCGGAATGATCTCCTTGATCAGCCCGCGTACCAAGGCACGCAGGTCGCCTGGCAGGGGCGCAGTCATCGCCGCATCTCCAACGCGGCCTCGGCAGCATCCGCCGCTGTCCGTACCGCATCCTCGGCGCCGGCCAGGTAAACCCTTCCCGAGGCTCCGATCATGCGATAGTCGACGACCTTGATCGGGCTGGCCTTCTCGGCTTCGTTGGTTGCCAGGATCGCATACGACGCGGGCTGCATCTCCATGACGAAAAGCGAATCACCCGGCAACAACATCGACCCGGACTTGTTGCGGTTAACCAGAAACGCATGCTCGTCATCGACATTGGAAATAATCTTCGAGGCAATCACCTCGGGTGGACGTGCATCAGTCTCTGAAGCACCGAGCGCGTCGAGAACGGCGCCAGCTGCCGTTCGCACGGCGTCTGCCGAACGTGAGTGGATCTCGAGGTAGCCGAACTGTCGTTCCACCACCAGCATGCCGGCACTGACCTGCGAGTGTTTCAAAGCGACGTCCGTGAGCGGCTCGATCCCCAGGCCAGGAGCGACCTCGATAACCTGCGCCGACATATTCGTTCTCGGCAAGCTCCCCCGAACGGACGTGCCCAAATAACACATCGTCTGGGGCTGCAACTTGTCAATAAAGATGAACGAGCGGAGGTCAGCCACGACTCTGCCCAACCAACCCGCGCAACTCCTCAACGATCAGGCGCCGCAACTCCTCACGCACCGCATCATCACCCAACGCGATGCCCGGCACCGACGAACCCGTCGCCGGGGTCGGCTGAAGCGATGAGAACTCGGGGAACTTCGCTCCCACTGGGTAGGCCGTGCGCTTCCACTGCACGAACCGTTCTGGGGACAGGTTCTCATCGAGTGAACTTCCGCCCACGAAGCCTGTTCCGATGGACATCGTCAAGGGCAGGCCCGTGCCGATACCTGCGTTCCCCAGGCTCCCCCCAATGTTGACCGCGACCCGGTGGACTGGAATACGATGCGAGTAGTCGAGTACGTGCTGCGGGTCCTCGCTATGGATGACCGCCGAATGCCCCACGCCGACGATGTCAACGAGAGAAGCTGCAGCGGTTAGAGCCTGTTCGAAGTCCTCCACAGTGATTACTGCCAGTACCGGACTCAGCTTCTCGTGTGTGAACGGCTCATCGTCTCTGATGCTGTCGATGGTCGCGAGCAGAAGTTGGGTGTTCTCCGGAACTGAAATTCCGGCCTTCTTAGCGATCTCTCGTGCGGGCCGGCCCACGACTTCGGTATTGAACTTCCCGCTGGGATACATGTATGCGCGAAGACGTCGCGTCTCATCGGGACGGCAGAGGTAGGCTCCGCGCCGAACCAGCAGCTCTTTCATCCGGGATGCAATGGGCTCGACCATGATGAGCACGGACTCCGCCGTACACAGAACGGAGTTATCGAATGCCTTCGAGGCACAGATCTCGTCCGCTGCTTGCTCAAGGTTTGCCGTATCATCGACCACTACCGGTGCATTACCGGGGCCGACCCCAATAGCAGGGGTTCCTGATCGGTACGCCGCTTGGACCACCGCCCCGCCACCTGTGGCGAGAATCAGGTTCACTCGGGCGTCGCCCATAACCGCCTCGACCAGCGGGACCGAGGGCTCCTCCAGGATCTGTATGGCTCCCTCGGGTGCACCGGCATCGGTCGCAGCCCGACTAAGTATCCGGGCGGCTTCGATGCTGGTCTTCACCGCAGCAGGGTGCGGACTGATCACAATGGCGTTCCTGGTGAGCAGAGAGGAGAGGACCTTGAAGTACAAGTTGGCTACAGGACTCGTCGATGGGGTGACCGCGAAGATCACTCCGGCCGGAATCGGGTCGAGAACCAGTTTCTTCTCGCTGTCGGTCCGGTGGCTAACCAAGTCCAGGTTGCCGTACTCACGCATGAAGCCGGCAGAAAGCCCTTCGTTCTTCGCCACCTTGTCCTCAAAGACACCGAACCCGGTCTCGTCTGCAGCTTTCTGTGCAAGCTGTCGGGAGTTCTGGTGCGCTACCTCTGCGACGGCGCGAACAATACGATCGACTTTCGGTCGGTCGAAGACCGAGAATGCCTTCGCCGCGCTGCGTGCTCGGTCCAGCACGGCATCGTAGAGTGCCGAAAGTTCAGGTTCTGGTGTTATCACGGGTCCTTGGCCTTTCATGAATGCATATGGTCGATGGGATCGAAACTTGCAGGATAAGGCTCTTGTTCTTTGAACCGGAGGGCGGTTCGTTGCCTGCGTGATCCCGCTGGAGAAATTAAACGGTTGTAAACGGTTGCTCTCACGCTCTCATGGTTGCAGGGGTGTGTCAACCGCTGTATTGATGCCTCCTCAACCCCTATCGCCCTCGGTGCCCCCGCTTGATGCGGCGGTGTAATAGCACTGAAAAGCCGCGATGCTCTGTCGCGGCCCGCCTGCCGAGCGAGGGCGCGACCTCCGGGGCGCGAGCGGCCCACGGGGGCAAACACAATGCCGGCAACGAAGCAATTTTTGTATCACAAAGCCATTCGGATGCTGTTGTGGTTTGTTTATGGTTGCAATATGGTGGACTAACCTGTGTGGCGGACGTCACCGCGGCCTATGAAGCCGTGTTCATTCTTGGCAGCGCTGGAGCTGCCAACTGTGCTTGAGGAGCTAGAAGATGTCGGGAACGGCTACTGATTACGAACCCTTTGCCCGGGCGGCGCTTCCACGTTATGGGCTCGAAAACGCGCGCCTGAGCTTGCTGAGCTTTTCGGAGAACGCTACGTATTTGGCTGAGCTCAATGATGAGCGAGTTGTAATGCGAGTCCATCGACCCGACTACAACGGTCCCGCTGAGGTGGAATCTGAGCTCGCTTGGATGGAGAGCGTGCGTATGACTTCATCAATTCGGACACCCGAACTCAGGCGCGCACGCGATGGCAGCAGCGTGATCGCCGTCATTCTCGGCGACGAGGAACGACTCGTAGATGTCTTCGAGTTTATTCCAGGGATCAGCGCCGAGGATGAGGAGTCAGGCATCAGCTTCCGCGAGCTCGGTGCCATCACTGCGGCACTGCACCACCATGTCCAGTCGTGGGTGCCGCCCGCCAGATTCGTCCGCTTCCGTTGGGATCTTGACTCTATGATAGGGAACGCCGCCCGGTGGGGTGATTGGCGAGATGCACCTAATCTGACTGCGTCCGATCGTGAGGTGATCGAGGCAGCTGAACGGGTTATCCGAGAGCGGATCGACCGCTTTGGCACCAGCCCGGATCGATTCGGGCTGGTCCATTCCGACCTCAGAATGTCTAACCTCATCGTTCACGAAGGGGAAATCATAGTCATTGACTTCGATGACTGTGGGTGGTCCTGGTTCCTCACGGACTTGGCCGCCGTGACCACCTGGAATGAAGCCACACCCGGTGCTCACTCAACCATTGAGGAGTGGCTGCGCGGATACTTGAGCGTGGGTCAGCTGGACGATGCGGCGATTGCTGAGATCCCCACGTTTATCATGCTCCGCCGGCTGACGGTTACCGCTTGGCTCGGGACGCATCCCGAGTCGGAACCCGCGCAGACACTTGCGTCGCACTTCGCATCTGAGACGGCTTCACTCGCCCGCCGCTATCTCGATGACCCTACGTGGTTCGCCTTCGATATCCACGCTCTGCGGTCCGAGGACGGTCAGCCCCATCCTGTGCCTGCGGGTGCAGTCGCTCCGGTACAAATGCCCCCCTGTGCCTGACCTCATCGAGACCTTCGTCGATCCTCCCATCGACGTCCTAACTACCGTTCCGGTCGTGACGATCGGCTCCATCGCCTTCGTCCTGGTCTGGCACCAATAACCACGCAATGGCACAGAAAGGAACTTCAATGGAATCCCTATCACCCGACTTCCAGACAATCTTCGAGCAGGCCCCGGTCAATTACGTTGTGGTGGACGATGAATGGCGCATTGTGGCGGCCACCAACGGCTATCTAGCCATGGCCATGCGAACCCGCGAAGGGCTCATTGGACAGAACATCCTCGAGGCCTTCCCCGACAACCCCGACGATCCGGAAGCCAAGGGAACGGAGGCACTGCGATCTGGTATTGAGCAAGCCAAGGAAACCCGGAAGGCGGAGTGGCTGCCCGGCGCGGTACGTTACCCCATCGCGCGTCCCGAGGATCAGGGGGGCGGCTATGAAGAGAGGTGGTTCCGAGCCTTGAACGCCCCCGTTTTCGACGGGGACGGCAACGTCGTCTACGTCATCCATGGGAACGAAGACGTCACCGATACTTATTCCAGGGGCGATCGTCCTTAGCGACGAATCCCACGCTGTGGTCCTGAATGGCGTTCAGGACCACAGCGTTTTGCGAGGCGACCGCGTCATGTGAAACGTACATCCGGGGATGGCAGGGACCGCAATCTCTGCTGACACGAACGGGGAGCGTCATTTGTGGCATGCAACATTTTTCGTCCGTTTCCCCGAGCGCCTTGCGCTCAGGTGGCCTTCCGAGTGAGCGGGTATGGTTTCAGCAGCCTGCCCGGGCCTACCATGCGCACGCACTGCTCTTTGGCCTGCGCGTGCAACCGTTCCGCAAGCTCCTTCTGATCGACAAATTTCTCAGTCACGGGATCGATCAGCACCGAAGGCGCCGAGGGCTTCGGTGACGAAGGCCTCGAAATCCCGGGCGGCCAAGCCATGTTGGAGAAGATGGCCTGGCCTGAGGCGGTACTTGGCGTGGAAGGAGCACCCGGGTGACTTCGCGTTCGCGAAGATTCGGATATGCCACTCCCGGGCATGCCGTCAGGGCCGCGAGCAGGTACAGGTGCAATCTCCAAAGGGACCAGGAATGAGCGGCCGCAGTAGCCGTACCGGCATCACTGGCGAGGGCGGAGCTTTTCGCCGTTGATCTCCAGCCGGCTATGGGTGCGGTGCACGAAGCGCTAAGGGCGGGCGGCAATCGACGAACCGGCGCCGCGGGTGCGCTCGTTGCATCCCCTCCTGGTGCGGGAGCCCGGGCAGCATCCCGGTCAGGAACTTTGACGAAGCGGGTCCACCAGGTTTCCGAGGACGACGCGTGGAGCAGGTCTCGGCAGTGACCCGACAGAGGAAGCTCGGTCGTCAAGACAACCTGAGGTTTGCTCAGGAAGATTCTGATGTTCATACCTTTGCTTCAACGCCCTGCACCTTAATTAGCAGGCCTGGGGGAGGCAGGGGCGTGTTTTCGTCGTCAAGGCAGTTTCGACTTCATTCGTAGACGACCCCGTTCTAAGCGACAGGCCAGGCGACGAGTGTCCGGAATGGCGGAAGATCTGTCAGGCGATGAAGCGCTTGATGCATTGGACAATTTCCCAGTGTCCTGCCTTGGCGCGGTGCGCCGCTCGATGTAGGCGCAGGTGTGAGGGTCGGTGAGAGAACATATGCGGGCGCCGATTTCCAGCGCGAGGTTGAGTTGTGAGTTGACGGCGCCCTACCGGATTCAGGCTAGTCAGGCCCCCGGAAACTATCGGCTTTACGGCCCTGACCGCATCCCCGTAGAAGCTGCGGCTCCCGCCCAGCCTCATCGATAACTAGCCCGTATGCCGTCGATGCTCAAGTATCCGACTCAACGTCGACTGCCGAACCTGCGGAACAGAGGACGAACTGTCGGTGACGGTCGAAAACCGAGCCACCCGTTCCAAACGATTGGGTGGGTGATCACAGTGGAGGCTAGGGCGCTTATTCGGCGGTTGCATCTTGCCAAGGGTGAGTCGATGAGGTCGATAGCGGCACGGCTGGGATTTCCGGAACACGGTCACGGAAGCGGTCAGCGCTGAGAGTCCGCCGACGTACGTACGGGCGCTTCGGGACTCGGGGATCAAAGCGGTCGAGCCGGCCATACGGGCGCTGCTGACGGAGAACCCGCGAATGCCCACCACGGTGCTCGCGGAGCGCGTGGGCTGGGCCGGGTCGCCGGCCTAGGGAAAACGTGGCCAGGATCCGGCCGGAGTATGCACCAGCGGATCCCGCGGACCGGATCAGTTACGAACCCGGCGACCAGGCCCAGTGCGACCTGTGGTTCCCGGAGGTGCGGATCCCCGTCGGGGCCGGAAACTCAAGGATCCTACCGGTGCTGGTCATGGTGTCCTCGCATTCGCGGTTCATCATGGCGCGGATGATGCCGTCCCGCATGACCGGCGGGGATCTGCTGGCCGTCATGTGGGAACTCCTCGGTGGTTTGGGGGCCGTTCCGAGGCGGCTGATCCGGGACAACGAAACCGGCAGGGGGCGCCGGAACAGCTTCGCCGCCGGGGTTCCAGCGTTCGCCGGCGTGCTCGCGACCAGGATCGTGCACGCGAAGCCCTACGACCCGGAGAGCAAAGGAGTCGTGGAAAGGACGAACCAATTCCTGGAAACCTCGTTCCTGCCCGGACGGTCCTTCGCTTCGCCGGAGGACTTCTACGCCCAACTCGCGCAGTGGCTGCCCAAAGCCAACACCCGGATGGTTTGCCGGATTGGTCCCGGCCCACGGGAGCTGCTCCCTCAGGACAAGGCGGGATGCTGGGACTGCCGCCGCTTCCGCCGGTGACAGGGTTCGCCGCGAGGGTCAGGCTCCCACGGGATTACTACGTCCGGATGGGATCCAACGACTACTCCGTCTACCCCCAGGCCATCGGCAGGTTCGTCGATGTCACCGCAGACCTGGACACTGTCCGCATCAGCCTGGGTACCGGGGCGATGATGGATTCCGCCATGTCACGGACGCGGGCACAGACTTTGATGAGTTCGGGTGGCACCTCGTAAACAGTGTTGAGGTCGTATTGCACGCAGGGACTGTTCCCGATGTTTTGCGGAGTGTCGTGGGCCGTGTAAAGGCTTTGGCGGGAACCTCCTACTATTCGGGGGTGATAGCACTGGGTCGCCGAGGACGGCTACTACGGCATGGTCCTCGCACGATGCAGCAACGCTCGGAGAGCGTATAAGCCCGTTCAACGTTGGTGTCACTTCATCGACTCCCCGAGGTGCAGGATGCCGTCCAGATTCCCAGAGCGGGAAGTCCCAGAGAGGAAGTCGGGCCCTGGGCACAACTTTCCTGAACATTACCGGAACAGACCGCCGCCGGGCCGGCTCTCCTCGGCTTTCGAAGGCGCATGTTGCGAAGCGTGGTGTCAGCCCGGCGGACCGGATCTGATGTGCGACCAGAACCTAGGCGGTTGCGATTTCCTCTTCGGTGGCACTTTGACGGGCCTCCGTCAGATAGCGGGAGTAGGCGGGCAGTGTGAGGAAGGACGGGAACTCGTGGGCGAGTGTGACTTCCTCGAAGATGTCGCGGGCGTCTTCGAAGCGGTCGCCGTCGAAGCGTTCCAGCCGGGCAAACTCTTCCTCGAGGAGTTCCTCGATCCAGTGGTGGGTGATGATTTCGCCGTGGTCAGTGATGGCGTGGGAGTGGATCCATTGCCACAGCTGGGAGCGGGAGATTTCGGCGGTGGCGGCGTCTTCCATGAGGTTGTGGATGGCGACGGCGCCGTTGCCGCGGAGCCAGGATTCGATGTAGCGGATGCCCACTTCGATGTTGTTCCGGATACCTTGTTCCGTGATGGTCCCGTGCAGGGATGCAATATCAATGAGGGCGTGGTCATCGGGGGTGACGTCCTCACGCAGGCGGTCCAGCTGGTTGGGACGGCCGGCCAGGACGCCATCGAACACCTCGCGGCAGACCGCCACCAAGTCGGGATGGGCCACCCAGGAGCCGTCGAAGCCGTCGTTGGCTTCGCGGGTTTTGTCGGCGCGGACCTTCTCGAAGGCGTTGGCGTTGGCTGCCTCATCCTTGCGGTTGGGAACCGCGGCGGCCATGCCCCCGATGGCCATCGCGCCGCGTTTGTGGCACGCGCGCACCAGCTGTTCGGTGTAGGCCCGCATGAACGGGGCGGTCATGGTGACCTGTGCACGGTCCGGCAGGACGAAGCGGGGTCCGCGGGTGCGGAAGTTCTTGATGAGGGAGAAGATGTAGTCCCAGCGGCCGGCGTTCAGACCGGACGCGTGCTCCTGCAGTTCGTACAGGATTTCTTCCATCTCGAACGCGGCCGTGATGGTTTCGATCAGCAC
This sequence comes from Arthrobacter sp. OAP107, assembly GCF_040546765.1. Taxonomy (NCBI): domain Bacteria; kingdom Bacillati; phylum Actinomycetota; class Actinomycetes; order Micrococcales; family Micrococcaceae; genus Arthrobacter; species Arthrobacter sp. OAP107. Next base: position 46,621 of record NZ_JBEPOK010000002.1, read on the forward strand.
GGTGGCGCGGATGGTGCCCTGCGGGATGCCGAGCAGGTCCTGGGCCTGGATAAAGATGTCGTTCCAGAGCCGGGCTTCGAGGTGGTTCTCAATCTTCGGCAGGTAGAAGTACGGGCCTTTGCCCTGGGCCAGGAGGCGGCGGGCGTTGTGGAAGAAGTACAGGCCGAAGTCCACGATGCCGCCGGCGATGGGTTGGCCGTCGATGAGCATGTGCTTCTCGGGCAGGTGCCAGCCGCGGGGCCGGACAACGATGGTGGGCAGGTCGCCGGCGGGGCGGAGCTTGTATTCCTTGCCCTCAGGGGAGGTGAAGTCGATCCGGCGCTCCAAGGCGTCGGTGAGGTTGAGCTGGCCCTTGATGACGTTGCGCCAGGTGGGCGTGGAGGAGTCCTCCATGTCCGCAAGCCAGACCTTGGCGCCGGAGTTCAGGGCGTTGATGGTCATCTTCTGATCCACCGGGCCGGTGATTTCCACGCGCCGGTCCTCCAGACCAGGTGCCGGGGGAGCCACACGCCAGGACGGATCATTCCGGATCTCCTCCGTCTCCCGCAGGAACCGGGGATCGGCACCGGCCGAGATTTCGGCCCGCCGATCGCGCCGGGCCTGCAACAGCTCCTGCCGACGCTCGGCAGTGGCCCGGTGCAGCTTAGCCACAAACTCCAAAGCATCCGGAGTAAGAACCTCGTCCTGCCGGCAAATAGGTTGAGCGGTCAAAGTAATGCCATTGATCGTAGAGCTGTCAGTGAGGGTATTCATTTCAATTGCTCCTAATACAGGCCCAACTGGGAGCAGTAAGTGTCGTTTTGAGTCTCCAAAACGACACTTACTGCTACTTACATGGGCAAAAGCGTTAGTGGAACTGGCCTTCTTCTGTGGATCCCACGAGAGCCAGGGTGGATGCGTTCGGGTTGAGCGCAGTGGAGATGTCGTCGAAATAGCCGGTGCCGACTTCGCGCTGGTGCTTGGTTGCGGTGTAGCCGCGGGACTCGGAGGCGAATTCCTTTTCCTGGAGTTCGACGTAGGCGCTCATGCCTTCGCGGGCGTAACCGTGGGCGAGGTCGAACATCGAGTAGTTCAGGGCGTGGAATCCGGCCAGGGTGATGAACTGGAACGTGAAGCCCATGGCACCGAGTTCGCGCTGGAACTTGGCGATGGTGGCGTCGTCCAGGTGCTTGCGCCAGTTGAACGACGGCGAGCAGTTGTAGGAGAGCATCTGGTCCGGGAAGTCGGCCTTGACGGCTTCGGCGAACTTGCGGGCCAGCTCCAGGTCCGGGGTGCCGGTCTCCATCCAGATCAGGTCCGAGTACGGCGCGTAGGCCTTGGCGCGGGCGATGCAGGGTTCGATGCCGTTGCGGACCTTGTAGAAGCCTTCCGGAGTGCGTTCGCCGGTGATGAACTCCTGGTCCCGCTCGTCCACGTCCGAGGTGATCAGGGTTGCTGCCTCGGCGTCGGTGCGGGCGATGACGACGGAGGGGGTGCCGGCGACGTCGGCGGCGAGGCGGGCCGCGTTCAGGGTGCGGACGTGCTGCTGGGTGGGGATGAGGACCTTGCCGCCGAGGTGGCCGCACTTCTTCTCCGAAGCGAGCTGGTCCTCCCAGTGAACACCTGAGGCGCCGGCCTGGATCATGGACTTCATCAGCTCGTAGGCGTTCAGCGGTCCGCCGAAGCCGGCTTCTGCGTCGGCGACGATCGGGACCAGCCAGTCCTCAACGGTCTGGATGCCCTCGGAGAACTCGATCTGGTCGGCGCGGAGGAGGGCGTTGTTGATGCGGCGGACCACGGTGGGAACGGAGTTGGCCGGGTAGAGGGACTGGTCCGGGTAGGTGTGGCCGGAGTTGTTGGCGTCGGCGGCGACCTGCCAGCCGGAGAGGTATATGGCGCGCAGGCCCGCCTTGACCTGCTGCACGGCCTGGTTGCCGGTCAGGGCACCAAGTGCGTTGGTGTAGCCGCCGGTCTTGTGCTCCTCGGTGAGCTGCTTCCACAGCTTCTCGGAGCCGCGCTTGGCAAGGGTGTGCTCTTCGGAGACCCGGCCACGGAGACGGACGACGTCGGCGGCTGAGTAGTCCCGGGTCACACCTTCCCAACGCGGGTTGGCAGCCCACTCAACTGCCAGAGCGGCGGCCTGCTGCTCGGGCGTCTGCTGGTTGGGCTCAAATGCTGCAGTCATCTTTGTCTCCTTCTTAGCACCCGGGCCGTTCCGGGGTTCTGGTTCCGGTGCTGGACTTCCCAGCGCCGTCTTGGCTCGGACAGGTCTTCTTTACTGGGCGCCTGCATTTACAAGCCGCTGGTCCTTCGCTTGGCCGATTTTCCGTTTTGGAGGAGCTCACAGATGCGGTACGTACGTAACCCGTAGCTTCTGTATCTCTCAGTCGCTTGTCGCTTCAAGGATTGATCAAGGAAGCGGAGGATTCACTGGCCTCGGCGGGCATTTTGGCGGTCCCCGATGCTCTTCGGCGAGCAAACGAAGAACTGTGGTTGTTCGACCAGTGCAAACGGAACGACGAGCCACCGGCCGCCGTAAAACTCGACATACGCGTCCGGAGGACACTTGGTGTAAGCCTCTTCCCGAGTCATGATTTTCCCTCTCGAATGGTCGAAATAAGGAGCAAATGGTCGTAAACGGTTGTAGTAAAGGTAGCTCGCTCCCTGCCCGGCGTCAAGGGTCTCAGTGGGCGCGGAGCGGCATGCTCTGGAAAACTGGGAAGCGAGGCCTACGGGAGCTCGACACCGCAGGGGGCACTTTAGGTTGGATCCTCGATAGCGTATTGGTTTGTCTTATGGTTGGTCTTGGTGTACAAATGTTGTGACGCACGCCACGTACGGTTCGCGCGCAGGGTTGCCCACAGGTGGGTGCGAGACCACGCTGCATTCCAGAGAGGAGAACAAGCAATGTCGGAACCAGCCGTAAATTATGAACACCTCTGCCATGCGGGTCCTCCCGCGTATGGACTCGTTGGAAGCTGCAGTGGGCCTGCTGAGCGTCTTCGAGAACGGTGTTTTCTTGGTCGAAACAAGTCGTTGGAAAGGCCAGCCGCCTCGGGATTCTTCTCCGATCATTGCTCACTGAGGACAAGAGGAGTCTCCCTGATACGGCCCTGGCGGATGGATCAGCGCAAATGGTCGCAGAAGCAACGGAACGCCTGACTGCGCAGCAGGAACACCAAGTTCTCGGGCCGATGGCGGCCGGTGCCCTCAGCCTTGGCCCAGCCTACGTCCCCTGCACTGCAGACTTTCTCACGTCAAAGCTGTCAGAACCTCCGCCCAGAAGGAGCGACATGGTACGGAACACGATGTCCCCATATACAAGAGCCGGGGGAAACATCCCCCGCGAGCAGCAGCACGTCTCAATCGCCGTGGTGGCCCCGCTTTACGCCCGCCCGGTCACTCCAGAGCAGTGCATAAACAAGTTCCGAATGCTGGTCGGCGGGCCGGTAGCGAAGGATGAAATTGCACCATTCCCCGCCGCCATCAGACGTCTCCCGGAACTGGCGGGAGGCGAGCTGAACCGGCACCGCGTCACCGTGGAGCCCAGTGTCACCCACCGTAATGCTGCACCCAAGGGGCTGTTCTGAATGCTGTACTCCAAAACCACCCCGGAACAGAAGCGGCTGCGCTTTCGCGAACTGCTGGCTTCTGGCACCATCCAGCAGTTCCCCGGGGCGTTCAACCCGCTCTCCGCCCGGCTGATCCAAAAAAAGGGCTTCGCCGGTGTCTACATCTCCGGCGCCGTCCTGGCCAACGACCTCGGCCTGCCGGACATCGGTCTGACCACCCTCACTGAGGTGGCCACCCGGGCAGGGCAGATCGCGCGCATGACCGATCTGCCCTGCATCGTGGATGCAGACACCGGCTTCGGCGAACCCATGAACGTGGCCCGCAGCGTGCAGGAACTCGAAAACGCCGGGCTCGCCGGTTGCCACATCGAGGACCAATTCAACCCCAAGCGCTCCGGCCACCTCGACGGCAAAAACGTCGTGGACCTGGACACCGCCACCAAACGCATCCACGCCGCCGTGGATGCAAGGCGAGACCCGAATTTCCTCATCATCGCCCGCACCGACATCCGCGCCATGGAAGGACTCCGTGCCGCAAAGGACCGGGCCAAAGCCTTGGTCGAAGCCGGCGCCGATGCGATACTTCCGGAGGCGATGCGTGATTTGCAGGAGTTCCGTGCCATCCGCGACGCCGTGGACGTGCCGATTCTTGCCAACATGACCGAATTCGGCAAGAGCGACCTCTTCACGGTGGACCAACTCCAACGTGTTGGCGTGAACATGGCGATTTATCCAGTGACTCTGCTCCGTAGTGCCATGGGGGCCACCGAAAGAATTCTGGACACGCTTAAGAGCCTGGGAACGCAGCAGGTACGCGTGCCTGAGATGCTCACACGGGCCCGCCTTTACGACCTCTTGGACTACGAGGCTTACAACAAATGCGACTCCGGAATCTTCAACTTCCAGAACCCCGGCGTCCACCGCTCCAAGAACTGCATTGAAGGAGCTCAACATGAGTGACGCCGAGATCAAAAAGGGCCTCGCCGGCGTCGTAGTGGACGACACCGCCGTCTCTGTCAACGCGGAAACCAATTCGCTGCTGTACCGCGGGTACCCGCTCCAAGAGCTCGCCGCCAAGTGCAGCTTTGAAGAAGACGCCTACCTCCTCTGGAACGGCGAACTGCCCACTCAGGATCAGCTTGCCCGTTTCACGGCCCGCGAAAGGGTCGGCCGCGCGCCCGACCCGGTCCTCAGAACCATCATGGACGTGTTGCCCACCGACGCCCATCCCATGGGCGTCTGCCGCACCGTGGCTTCCGTGCTCGGAGCGCGGCACCCTTGGGCTGAGGACTCCGCCCCCGGCCAACATGAACAAGGCCATCGATCTGTGGGGAGCGATGCCGGCAGCCATGGCGTACGATCAGCGCCACCGGCGCGGCCAGGACCCAGTGGAACCCCACGACGACCTCGGATATTCGGCCAACTCCCTGTGGATGACCTTCGGCGAAAATCCCGTGGAAGAGGTCGTCGAAGCTTCAACGCCTCCATGACTCTTACGCAGAGCACCGTTCAACGCCTCACCTTCCCCGCCCGGGTTGTGAGCTCAACCCTCTCGGACCTGCACTCGGCCGTGACAGCCGCCAGCGGAGCCCTCAAAGGTCCCCTGCAGGGCGGAGCCAATGAGGCTGTCATGCGCACGTTTGACGAGATCGGCATCCGCAGCGATGAATCGCTAAAAGAGGCGGCGGCAGGAGCCAAGGCCTGGATGGAAGACGCCTGGCGCAAAACGAAAAAAGTCATGGGTTTGGACACTGCGTCTACAAGCACGGTGACTCCCGTGTTCCTACAATGAAGGCCGCGATGGTCTCGAGTAGGCCATGGACGAGGCAAAGGCCATTAAGCCCAACCTCGACTACCCCGCCGCGCTCACCTCCCACCTCCTGGGCTTCGACGCCCCCACGTTCATGCCCATCGCTGAGCGCTTACATCGGCCCCGGGCAGTGCTCCCTCAAACCGTAACTTCTTCAACTGCCCATCTCAGCGTGGGTGCCGGATGTCCGCCCGGTCATCAACTAATCACATCATCCACATGGCGGTTCACAGCCCGTCCGCACGACAGCTGTCCAAATCCCACTGCCTGTATTTAGGAGCAAACTATGGACCTTCACCTACAGCCACAATGGCAACGTGCACTCGGGCAGCGTGTGGAGATTTGGAGAGGCTGGGAACTGATCCGGGAAGGAATGGTGGAGGCTGTAACGCCGGACGATTCAATTCTGTGGATTTCAGCGGAAGGGCCCTACTTGAGGCAGATGATTTTCCGTGACGACGGATACCAAGTTTTCGCGCCTTTCCTGCCTGCGTTTACGGCCGCAAGCGACCCCCGGAATTCTTCGGGCGAGGTCCACCCGTAAGCCGAGGTCCCGCTCAAACGTTCCTGCAACGCAAAGCGTGCATACGAGACCCGCGGGACATCCATCCCAGGCGAGCTGGTGGCCATCGTGGACGTCACCAACGGCACTCGTCCTGAGACACACGCTATCGCCGGCGGACGCGGCCGGGTGTGATCGGCATCAACGACAGACGATCGGTTCCGCTGGGGCGGCTTTGTTCATCGTTGGTGACCTTGCCGGTGTGACCAACCCACGAGACGAGATCACCCACGTACTGAACGATGTTGTCGGGGCGCGAAGTCCGGTGGCATGGGAGAACCTGGATCAGCGGGATAATCTTGCGGACCTTGACTGGGAGCCGCAGTCTGGCGCGGCGCGCATAACCAGGGCTGGGTCGTTTTCCTGGCCAGGCTGGCCGAATTCCGCGGCCGGGGCATCCTTGTGGTTCACCCTCCTGCTGTCGCCGGCTTCTTATCAGTGATAACTGACAATCTCGGCGCCCTCTTCCCAGCAGTTATCACCAGAGACACCGGAAGGCTTTCCCGCCGGAACCATCGAACCCATATATTGTCTTACCCAAGCCCTTGACCCAGATCCGGCCTCTGTCCTAAAGGCACTCCAGGCCCGAAGGCCTCGGCTACCGGGATCCGCGCGTAAAATCGTCCAGGCAGAGGAGCTCCCGGTGACAAACGGATACTGGGAGCGGGCAGAATACGCTGCACTTGCTCAAGCGCGTGGGCGAACTTGAGTGGCTTCGTGACGGCATAGCGGTGGAAGGTTTTGCCCTGATGTCCAAGATGGCCGCTGGCCTAGTAGTGACATGGAAATCAGCCGCGGTGACGGTTCCCTAGCCACCGTAGTTGAGGTGCAGGTCCATAGGCGCCGTAGTTGAGGCGCAGGGCGGCCTGGCCCTGCGCTCCACCGCCATGTGTGGGTCGGATGAGCAGAACAACGCTGGTTGACGGCACTATCCCGGGGCGATGACTGCGGGGCCTTCGCACTTACCGAACCCAACCCACCCACGGGCCCGACTTTGTCGACTTGGAAACAACGGCCGTGCCCACTTCCGGGCGCTAAATTGGTGGCATCACCGTGGTCTGCGCATGCTGAAGATGGCGGTCCACGGCTAACTGGTCCCCAGGATTTTCGGAGTTATACGGCAAGTGTGTTTGAGGGCAAGATGTGCCTGCGCCCAACCTGGCAGGCTCACACCCAGCTGGAGAACCAACTTGCCGGCGCCAATTCCTTCAAGGACACCGCCCGTATGCTTTTCGCCACTAGCTTTGGGGTTACCTGGTCGGTCGGCCGTTGGGCACGCCACCGCATGATATGAAGCGGCCGTGCACTTCGCCGCCCAGCGGCAACAGTTCGGCCGGGCCCCTGGTGCGGCCGGATTCTACTCATCCACGGCTCAACGCACCGCCGCTTGCCATGCCCCGTTTTGTCACACGAAGACGGTGCTTCGGCGACGCAGTGAAGGGGACCCGCTTCGTCTGCCCGGGTCCCCTGCACTCGAACACGTCAGCGTACTGAAACTACCAAGGAATCCGTGTCTTCGTTGATGAGGCCTGTCCTTTTTAAGGGGGAGTTCCACAACAAAGCGTAAATTGCCGCCGCAGATACGGCAGTAAAGATAGGGCTCCACGTTGAGCTAAGATGTCCTAGTTCAGGAATGAAGACCCCGATCTGCAACGCAAGAACGCCAATCAGGGTTGAGATTGACCACGCTATCAGTCCAGAAGCATTTATCTGGCGATAGCGGCTATCGGGGATACCGCCCCACTCCTCATTCTTCCCTCTGAGCAGAAGAACATGCGTCACGGCAATAGAGACCCACGCAGCACAAAGCACACCCTGCCAAGACAGTGCCAACAACACATACTGAATAACCGGAAGCGTCATCAATAAGTAGATGAGCACTGCAGAAGTGACCACCCAGAAAGTATTAGGCAGATTCGCTCGGAAAACCCTATTTCCAAACGCCTGCAGATTCGCTGCTGCCACATAATAGTTAATCGCATTAGGACGCGTCTGGGTGGCAAACAATACAACTAGCCCCAGAACCCCCATGAGGCTCATGATGCCGCCGGCAACACCGATACCAGAGGCCTGTGTTCCCGGGATCAGGAACGTGAGCAGAATGCCAATAATGGCATTAAAGCCAAATCCGAAGAAATAGAAGAACGGCCCAAAGTTAACGGCCAAGTGGAACTTGGAATCCTTGCGCTTAGCGAGTGCGGCAAAATCCATTGCGTACATCACGATGACGAAAGCCCCAAGATAGCCGGCAAAAGTCGCTAGCCACCCCGGTCCACCTGCAGCGAAAATAAGGGGTTTTGCAGCAGTGTGGTGCATCCACGCATCTCCAAAACCGTAGACCGCACCTGCCCAAACCACAGCACCGATCAGCCCTAGAAAGTATATCGGCATTAGCCAGCCATTGATTTTGTCCATGAACCTACGGGCGCCACCGAGTACGAGGGGCGTCGAATAGAGCACTACTACCAAATTCCACACCCACGTTTCGCCACCGAAGGTAGCTTGGAAGGCGTAGGCGACAATTTGTCCCTCAAAGAGGGCATAGTATATCGCAACCAGACCAAATATGATTGATGTTATTATCGCGCCTTTGACGCCAAGAATGGTTCGGGAGAACTCCGCGACGGTAGTCCTATTGGCGATGGCATATCGCGAAACGACAGCTGTGACAATGCTGTAGAAAGCCGCGGCTAAAACCAAGCCAATCAGAGCGTCCATCGTCCCATAGGCCACAGCCAAAACGGCCCCTGTGTAAACCCAGAAGAGCGTCCCGCTCATTCCCTGCCAGGCCATCGTGAGCGAACCACGGGTCATCTGATGTATATCGTCACTACTTCGGGATGGTGCATGACTCGATTCGAAAGTCATGGTACTTTCAGTTTGATTTGACTCTTTCATTGTTACCGCCTTTTCTGTGCTAGTAAGTGTTCCGCACGTTACATGCCAGTCATTGGTTGAAGGTGCGACCGGCTACGAGTCAAAGCTGCGGAAATATGCCTGAGAATGTACCGATCGGCTGATGGTGCACCGTTTTGAGTGGAATGTCGCCTCAGCCTTGTCGCGGAAGTGTCGGTTATCACCTGAATGATCTTCGGAGCTGCGAATCGGTTGCAGGAACGAAGGACTTCGGCTTGCCCATCAGTTGGACCAGGCAAGACGTATGGATCCACCCACCAACTCACTTGTATTCCTTGGCCAGTTCGCATCATTGATGCCTCGCCCCGCTCAAAGGCGCCGATGTCTCGGAGCGGATTGAAGTCCGTTCAGGAGCGTGTCATTTTCCTTATTTAATGAACTACTGGTGCCGGCTCCTGGGGGACATTTAGGAAGAGATGCAGGTGGGTGGGAGTTCTGTTGCCAAGACTGTATGAGGCTGTGTTCCTCACGGCGTCATCCGTTCAGAACACGTACGCCCCCGGTGGAAGCCGGCATTGCTACGCGGAAGAGGCGGCCTCGGGAAAGGACATATTGGCCTACTTCAGCTGTTACAGGCTCACCTCTTGATCTTGATCAGGTGAGCAACGGCCGTCGCATGTTCCGGGTCGGTCCGTGGAGTGACTGCTTGTTGCTGTAGCCACAAGTCATTGGTACACCATTTGAGTGCCTCCCGCCAACCAAATCTGCCTCCAAATTTCAACAAGTCGGCGGAACGATGGTTCGGCCTGGAAGCTTGTTGGCACTTTTTTCAGCGTGCTGAAAGGGTGAAACCACGGGGGCGCGTAGTCCCGACCTTTCCTCAAAAGGTTGCAAAGCGTCGTGCGTTGCAAGTAGAGTCACCCCGCCTTTGGCACAGCCTGATCTACGACCTGTTCCAATGAGGCAACGATCTCGAGGGAACCAAAAGCAAACAAGACGCCTGCTACACCTCCGATGGTAGCGAGCAACGGCCTTCCCCCAGCTGAGGGCCGGTTCAACGCCAACACCTCGGCGACGGACCAACGATGGCCCTCTGGTTACGGCGCAGATGATGTGTTTGGCTCGGGCAGCGAGCGAGCTCGGAAAGAAGGCTCGACGCGATCAATCCGGTTCGTGACGGCAAAGTCGTCGAGCTGGCCCGCGTCCTGGAGATGGGGGCTTCTACGGGGCGATGTTCACCTCTTTCATCAGAAAACCGGAAGCCTGTGGGGGCTCGGAACCAACGGGTTCCTCTTCGTCTGCGCCCCCAATAGGACAAAGGTTTCTACGGGATCGGTGGTCAAACCGTCAAACCGCTGGCCGTCTTCTGACCTTTCCGTTTAGGACAGGGAGACCAACCTCCAAGGCCTATCGCTGCCTCTTCGTAATGGCTCCGGACGACGACGTCCTGCGAAGGTAGAAGGCTTTCTCCAGGGCCACGTCTCGGTTTATTCCGGGGGGATTTGAGAGGTAAGGGCGGCATCCCCATCCTGACCAATCATGCGGAGGCATTGAGTATCAGGAGCAATGGGGCGCCCATTTAGGCTATTTGGTTGCGATCGGGCGGGCGTACCGGTAGATTGTGATCCCAGACACTACGGACTCCAAATATGTGCATGCTGAATGAATTTCAGGCGCCGACCGAGTCACGGGAGTACTGCATGCCCTGCAGTTTCGTCAGTTCGGGCAGAGTACATACGAAAGGTAGCAATCAACGATGGTTGAAGCTGCGGTTGGTTCACTCGTCGATTCATTCATGGAAGTCGGCGTCTTCGTGGCGACTATGCTCGCCGTGTTCAGCTGTTTGCAATACCGCTGGGCGTCATCAGTTGCGCGCATAGCCTCGAAGTTTCGCCGGACCGGTCCGATCTTCGCCGCGGTTCTCTCCCTCCCGCCTGGATGCAGCGGGGTCATTGCAGTCGTGTCAATGTACGGCCGAAGCGGGGTGTCCTTTGGCTCCGTCGTCGCAGCGCTCGTGTCGACGATGGGTGATTCGTCATGGATCCTACTCACCGCCAACTTCGGGCTCGCCGTCGTCCTGAAGCTGCTGTTCTTCGCGGTTGGCAGCGCGTTGGGTCTTGCGGTCGATTTTTGGGGCTACGATCCACGAGCCCAATCCGGGAAGGGCCGCCGTATGGCAACCCAGATCCTCGTACCCAGTCAGTCGCTGACGGCCGAGTACATGACCCAGGATTTCTCCCGTTCCGGGCGGCTCTCGCCTGAAGGCTTTCGCGAAGTGCTGTCCCCGCCATCTTCTCCCTCGGGATCGGCAGGCCTCGATTCCTCGCCGCACATCTCATACATGGGCAATCGTCGTCTTTCACGATTGGGCGTTGTCAGCGCGGTGTTTTGGTGTGCAGTTGTCCTCGGGCTCGTGATGAAGATCCCAGTCGAGATGAACGTTGTATCAGAGGAAGGCTTTGAAGAAACTTTTGGACCACTAAATCCGTACACGATTACAGGTGTCGCGGGAACGCTCTCAGCGATCGTGATCGCCATACTCGGCAAGCGGCAGTGCCATTGCCTAACGGCCAACGGAATCTCCGTCGTCCGGAATCTCCGTCATATATCCGTTGAGGCCTCGAGGATCATTCTCTGGGTCGCGATGACCTACGGGGCCTGGGCAATCGTCACGGAGGTAGCGGGGTTGGAAATTGGTGCGGTAGGGCTCAATGGAGTCGGCGGCGTCGTTCTCGCCGCATTGATCGGACTCCTCCCGTCATGTGGACTGGAGGTGGTGGTCGCCGGCCTTTTCACCACCGGCGCCATATCGTTGCCCGTTTTGATCACGTACCTCCTGAGCCATGATGGAGCCGGCTTGATTCCGCTCTTTGCGATACACCGGAAATCAGCTCTGGTAGCCACGATTTTCACCACGATCACCGCATTGGTGATCGGCCTTGTGGCTTATGTAATCGCGTCATGACGCGGTTTATTGAGCTGTCATCATGACCGTCCTACACACCACGTTGGCCCCGCACGGCAGTTCCTATAGACCGGTCGCTACGGGGAACCGGCACGCGACGGCCAGTATTCGCCCGCCATCCAGCGCCTCAGCCCTGGGTCCAAGGTTCGTCCCCCGGCTAGTCCGTCCTCAGCCTCGGCGCCTAAGCCATGGACCCCGCACCCGACTACCGTTCGTGGTGCAGCTTCCCGACGGAGAGGGCTAGGCGCAGGAAATGCGCGACCACCTCATTCGGATCAGCATCGACAATGTCACCCGCTACGTCAAAGGCATGGGGCCTGCCCTCCGCCACCCCGCGATGTTCCTGATCGCTAGGGGCCCGAGAACGACGGAAACCACGTCGAGCAGAAAAACTGGTTAGGGTTCGCGAGCTGGTCGGCTACCTGCGCTACGACACCGCCGCCGAGCTGGAGCTGCTGAACCTAATTCTGGGAGCTGGACCGTATCCTCACCATCTACCTGCTTCCACAGCAAAATCTCGTCTCCAAGACCCCGCGACGAGGGCCCAGGTGACAAAGACCCATGATGCGTCAGCCGCCCGCACCGGCGCACCGCAGCCGGCCCTCGTTCTGACCAAACAGCATTCCGTATGAACGCCGAATACCTAAAATCGAGGCGGGCCCTGTCCCGGCGATCCTATCCTTCACCGGCCGGCTCGAAACCCTATCCACCACCGAGCACCCTTCCACCCATCAAACCGCCGGTCAACGAGGACTGGAACCGCCGCCCCAACCGCGGCTTTCCAATGACGCAACTTATGTCCGTGACCGTGAAGCAAAACTGCCCAGAATTGTTTGACCGTTCGTGACTGACGAAGTCGATGTCCACAAAGCCGGGTACGGCGTCATCCCATTGCGCCAACGTGCGGATCGGAATCTGGGACTTGAGCAGGGACCCGGTTTTGTTGGGTGTGGGAGCGTCCGCGAGGCATCAGCTTGGCCCGTTCCCGGGCCAGGTGTCGATCGTCGCCGCGCTCATCTGCCGCAGCAGCGCTCCTTGGGCGTCCGTGATGTCCAGGGCCTTCTCTTAACGCAGCATCGGGATGAGTTCGGGCGTCACCGGCTGCCAGCAGCGTTCCGGCAGGAGCCCCCAGAACCGCCCAGCAGAACACAAGGGGGGCTGCAGATCCGCGCCCGTATGTCGGCGCCTGTCCGTGCCTCACTCGTCTGGCCGTGGGCGGCTCGTGGGCGCGCCGCAGCACCGCCCGGGCATGATCCCGGTGCCAGCCGGCCTCGCGCTGGAGCTTGACCAGTAACTGCCAGTCGCTGGAACTGCTGGCCGCGGAGACCGCGGAACCATACCGGGCTCTGTGCGGAGCTGGGCTAGCTTTTAGATTTTACCGGGCTGCAAGTTCAAATAGATCGGGCCGGTGCTCGAGCATTTTGGTGTGATGCTCGACGCGTGTGAAGGCGGCGTCCGCGAGTACCTTCCGCAAGAATGGCACTGTCGTGCGAATTCCGTCGATCTGCACCTCGTCAAGTGCCCTCAGAGCACGTTGGACTGCATCCTCTCGGTTCGAGTCCCACACCACGAGCTTGGCGATCATTGAGTCGTAGTAGGGCTGGACCGTAGAGCCTGCTACGACTCCACTGTCGACCCGCACTCCTGGGCCTCCCGGCCAAACCAACCTTTCCACGGTGCCCGGACTCGGCATAAACCCTGCAGCCGGGTCCTCGGCACAGAGCCGGACTTCGATGGCATGACCCGAGAGGACGATGTCATCCTGGGCATACCCTAGCAATTCACCACTGGCGATGCGCAACTGCTCGCGGACGAGGTCGACACCGGTCACCATCTCCGTCACGGGGTGTTCGACCTGAAGACGCGTATTCATCTCAATAAAAGACACCTGATCGCGAGCTTCATCGTAGAGGAATTCAACCGTACCGGCTCCCATGTAACCGCAGGATCGACCCAGCTGCACTGCTGCATCGAGCATCAATTTACGCAGATGGTCGGGGAGGTTCGGCGCAGGGGCCTCCTCTATCAGCTTTTGCTGACGGCGTTGCACTGAGCAGTCCCGGTCGAACAGATGGATGACGTCAGTGCCGTCACCAAGAATCTGTACCTCGATGTGGCGGGCATGGTCGATGAAGCGCTCAAGGTAAACGGTGGCATCCCCGAATGCCGCAAGAGCTTCCGCTCCGGCTGTCTTGAATTCCCCAAGGAGCGCCTCGGGTTCGCGTACCACGCGAATGCCTCGGCCGCCGCCACCTGCAGAGGCCTTGATGAGCAGGGGAAAGCCGATACGCTCGGCGGCGGCACAAACGTCATCACTCGGGCCTAGCCCACCGTCGCTGCCGATCATGATCGGCACGCCTGCGGCACGCGCCGCAGCTCGCGCCGCTGCTTTATTGCCCATTAGCTCAATAGCCTCGGGTGATGGCCCGACCCATGTCAGTCCTGCTTCGAGTACCGCCTGCGCGAAACTCGCTCTTTCGGACAGGAACCCATAGCCCGGGTGGACGGCATCTACGCCCCGCTCTTTGGCCGCGCGAATAAGGGCTTCGGGATTGAGGTAGCTCTGAGTTGCGGGTGCTGGTCCCACCAGCGCGAGCTCATCAGCGAGCTGCGCTGGATAGCTATCTGCATCCACGTCGCTCACGGCGAGAACGCTTTCGATGCCCATCTCGCGCGCGGCTCGGATGATCCGGGCGGCGATTTCGCCGCGGTTGGCAATCAGTAGGCGCTTCAATGCAACCACCCCTTCAGTTCACCAGCCGGATTTCGGCGATGTCTTGCCCCGGGGCCACTTGGCTCTCGTGCTCTACGAGAAACCGATCGAGCACACCGTTCCTGTCGGCAGTGACGGGATGAAAACTTTTCATGATCTCGACCAGGCCGATAGTCGCGCCGACGGCGACGGATGCTCCCTCTTCGATGAAGTTCGGCTCGCTGGGCGATGGCTTGCGGTAGAAGGTTCCTGGGATGCCAGTTTTAATTTGATGAACGTCGTTCACAATTCCTCTTTTCAAGTGAGACGGCAACGCTCTCGGCGTAACCGGTTAGGTGGTCAGTGGCTAAGAGCTGCGATGGCGGCAGAGAGGTATTTAGCCGAGGCCTGGCGTGCGGCGGCTGCCTGCTCTATTGAGACAGGGACGAACCGCACCGTGCCGTTAGTGGGGCACTGTCCAAGTCGGTCCAGGTCCGCTGAGATCACCGCACCGACAGTGAAGTAGCCTCCGGCGGTGACAGCATCGCGCGACAGCACGATAGGCTCCGTGCCGCTCGGGATCTGGATAGCACCTACCGGGTAACCGGCATCGACAACGTTCGAAGGATCACTTCCCGCACCGAAGGGCCGCTCGCCGTCAACGAACTCGAGCGGCCCCTCGGTGGAGGTCATGCGGATTCCCGTACGGTCGGCGTTCGGTGTGACGGTCCATGTGCGCCCATTGAACTGGTCGATACCGCGTGTGCTCAGTCGATAGCTAAACAGGCCGGGCACGTAACGGAGTTCAACTTTCCCCGAGAAAGCAGGAATGTGTTCCGGAAGCAGCTTGCGGAGTGAACTAGCCTGATTACGAACGGTGCCAGTCGGGAGAATGTCACCGGCAGTCAGCTTGCGTCCCTCGAACCCGCCGATTCCAACCAGAGCATGGGTGGAACGGCTGCCCAGCACTGCCGGCACATCGATGCCACCACTGACGGCGATATATGCGCGAACACCGCTACGCAGGAAACCGAACGAGAGCTCGTCACCGGCGGACACGTCGATCTCCATCCATGCCTTCGCCTCGCGGCCATTCACGAAGGTCGGCATGTCACCACCCGTGACAGCGACTGTCGCCGCTTGGGTGAAGCGGAGCCGCGGACCAGTGAAGGTAAGTTCCAGAGAGGCCGCTCCGGGATCGTTTCCCACCAGCGCATTGCCGAGGCGGTAGGAGGCCAAATCCATGGCACCCGAGGGAGCCATTCCCTGCCTGTAGTGGCCAGGGCGTCCCTCATCTTGTACGGTGGTGGCGAACCCTGGCTCGATAACCTCAATCACGGTACAAAACCTCCCTCAAGTGATGACAATAGGGTTCGGGCGACTCGAAGAAGACGCCGGGCTCAAAGGTGATAGGCCGTTGTAAGTAGGAGAACGTTCCCGCCGCGACCTCGTCCTGAATGCGGTCGTACTCGGCCCGATCGATGGAACGGAAATTCAAGACATCCCCGGTGCGGACAAATGCCGGGTCGTCAGCAAAATCCTTCAGCCGCTGCGCCGGATCATAGATGGGGGCCGCAGCCCGTCCCAACATTGGGTAGCCTCCGGCGCTGGGCGAGGGATAGACGACCGGGTACGCACCTCCCACCGCGAAGGCTCGTTCCGGGGTCTCCGTACGGGGACGCAGGTACTTCGGCGCCTGGATCTGGCGCTCGAATGCCACCAACTGGAAAGACCAGAGAATACCGGGTACGAAGCCCGTCATCGTGGCCATCGACGGTGCGCTGGTCACGGCTTCGATCAGATCCTCAACTGTTCCAAACCCGTTGACGTCGGCGAGATACTCGATGTCAGTCTTCGATGGGTCCTGTACCCGGTCTCTGAACTTCATCAAGACCTCATAAGTCCAAGGGTCATTGAAGAGGACCGGGACGTCGATGACACGTGTCTTAAAGGGCTCCAAACCCTCGGCCTTGACCGACCGTTCCACTTTCTTTAGCCGTTGGACGAGTGCATCGAACGTCACGACATCGGGGTCGTAACGCACGAGATAGGAAACGTTCGCCGGGCAGATGTCAATGATTCCCTCTGTGTCCTCGCCTAAGACGCGCACTGCGATCTCCTGGATTTCAAGGTTCGCTTCCAAGCTCATTGCCTCGTCGAACTCGACGAAGAGAAACTCGTCCCCAGCTGGCGTGTACCGAGTGTTAAAACCTGTGTTCGTGCGCTTCAGTGCCACTCCTTGCCTCCCTGCCCAGTGAAAACCCGACCAAACATCGCCTGCACCTTCACAACTGTTTCTCCGTCATAAGGCGAGGAACGCGCTAGTTTGGTTGTTTGAGGCAGGGCCGCCCGTTGATCTTCGGAATGCATGATTCCTCCTGCTGTAGAATTATCGCCACCCGGCGCTTTTGGAGTGACCGAGCTGCCAGAATGTCTATCCAATATTGTTTGGTTGCGAACCTCGGTTGAACGGCACCTGCTGCCACCAGTTCCGCAAGGTCGCCCCGAGCTTCTAACGATGATTTCAGCGGCGGCCAGACCGGCGATGAGTTCAGCCTGCCTGATCAGGGGTCCACGACCAATGATGCGGGCCCGAATCGATGACCAGAGGAATCCTGATCCGGCTAGAAGCGGACGCTGCTTGTCGCGCTCGGAGCGTTTAGGCTGATGCCCTCGCGATCAAAGGCGCTCCGGATGGATTTTGCGATGTCCAGGACATTCGGGCGGTCGCCATGGATGCAGATAGTATCGGCGTCAAGCTCGAGCCGGCGGCCACCTATCGTCTCAACTATGCCTGAGACCATGTCAACTGCCCGACGCGCGACATATTCAGGGTCTTTGGCAGGAGGACGGGACTCGATGATGACATCGCCCTCATCGGTGTATTCCATATCAGCGACGACTTCAGCGCACGTGTTGTAGCCGTGCTTTCGAAGGTTATCCGCCGCTCGCCCAGCCAGCATGAAGAAGACGAGGTCCGGTTGCAGTGCCAGCATGGCATCGGCGACTTTGCACATGAGGTCGTCATCGCGGGCAATAGTGACGTAGAGCTTCGAGTGAGGCTTGATGTGGTTAAGACGGACACCCTCTTGCTCGGCAAAGGCGAGTAGGGCACCCACCTGGTAGGTCATCATGTCGATGACCTCTTCATGGCTTACGTCCATCATCCGACGTCCGAAGCCCATTAGGTCGGGGAATCCCGGGTGTGCGCCGAGGGCAATGCCGTGTTCCTTGGCGAGCCGTACAGACTTCCGCATGATAGCCGGATCGCCGCCGTGCCAACCGCAGGCCGTGTTGACCGACGAAATTAAAGGAAAGAGTGCCTCGTCGTCACCTAACGTCCAGCGGCCGTAGCTCTCGCCGGCATCAGCATTTAAGTCAATTGTTTTCATGAGCTTGCTCCTTTGACCGTGTGGCGCGCTGTGCGCGACGGTTATTTTGACAGCATGCAGTGCGTTCGCCCATTTCGCCCATTTGCGCGATTTGGTCGCCAGCCGATCTTGGCACTTGACTTCTGGATTTGTCAACGCTTCATGTCCGCGGTATGCCACGGTGCCACCACTCGTTTGGCCGGCGCGAGCGACCGCCGACCAAAGCGCTTTGCAGGTGATGTCACCCCAAGGCTGTCAGTGAGCCTTCCTGTTCACACCTTCAACCGCGGGGCGCGGTGGTCAGCTCCTTGATCCAGCACCGCATCCATTTCATCCAGCCTCCCCGATCCTGGGCAGTTCTACGGCATCCAACCAGAGGAAGCAACGCCTCGCCTACTTCCTATTCGGTCCCCGCTGGCTGGAAGGCCGGCAGGTTGATAAGGGGCGCAAATGCATATATCAAACTGGGGACAAGTCGGCGCGACAACGACGACGGGATGCGATCGTCTTGGATTGGGCGCCTGAAGGTTCGCCCATTACCAAACCATTGACAACCCTAAGTGCTGAATGGGACAGTGGTGGCGGCTATATGGGCGGACTTTTGGGTGCTGCTCTTTCCCGAAGATTACCTACGCAAAGCGTAGCCAATCCGAGTTCCCCTGCTTGCCGCAGATTCAAATTATCCAAGCCGCGTAAAGCGGCTCACATCCCTAGCCATCGGCTGGCCCTTACCGACATCGCTGTCGCCGTGACCATCCCAGCCCGGATTCGGCTCAGGGACCTTATAGGAAGGGCAACCTTGTGAGAATACCCGAGCAGGCCTCTGACGAAGGTGTCGACGCCGCTACACACGCAATACCAGATGAGGCCAGGACCTCGAAGTTGTCCCTCACGATGTCTTGGTGGGGGGTGGCGAGCGGCATGATCTACTTGTTCTTGGGTGCGACGATGGCGGTAACCTACGGTACGATCAACACGATCATTGCCTTGGTCCTGACGGTGATCAGCTACGGCATCATAAACTCCGTCTTGGCCCGCTACTCACTCAAGACCGGACTTAGCGTAGCCCTGTTCTCGCGAGTTCTCTTCGGTCGTTTCGGTGCACTGTTGGCCACCGCAGTCTTCTTCCTCACTGCGATGTTCTACGCAATCTTCGAGGGCTCCGTCATCGCTGTCGCTGCCAGTAGCGTCCTCAACGGGCTCAGCTACAGCGTCGCCGCCTTCTTGGTTGTTCTCTATTCGGTTCCCCTGGCGATTGGCAGCGTGCAAAACTTCCTAGACAAGCTCAACGGGGTGCTGCTGCCAATCTTCGCCATCGGATTGGTGGCCGCCGTCGTCGCCACCGTCGCAAGGTACGGCTATTCCTCGGAATGGCTGAACTTTGTACCGGCGGGCGGGGCCCCCGCGTGGGGATGGCTGCATGCCTACATCGGATACATGGGCGCGTGGATCTTGATGATGTTTACCTTCGACTTCGCCAGATTCGGCAAAAAGCGTGACGTCGCCTACCACACGCACATCAACTTTGGATTTCCCTTCTACCTTATGGCGTTTTTGATCAACGGCTTGGTGGGAATTTTTCTTGTAGCCGCGGGACAGGTCGCAAACGTGTCAGAAACGGGCGTCGTCGAGCAGCTTCTCATTGTACTTGGCGGCGGTTGGGGGCTGCTATTCATTTGGGCGACCCAGACCCGAATCAACAGTGCCAATTTTCACTTGGCGACGGTAAACATGCACGCCTTCTTCGATCGGCTCGGTTTGCGTCTCGGCAAGGTGCTGTGGGCGCTAATCGTGGGCGCATGCGTGCTTGTGATGATGTCTGCCACGGACGTGTTCAGCTACCTGCAGAAGGCGCTCACCTATCAGGGCGTTTTCGTCACTGCCTGGGTGGCCGTAGCGATGGTCCATATTTTGTCGCGTCGGTACCGATCGATGTTCGGTGACCGGGTCTTCTATCGTTCTGACGAGGTACCTGCCATTAACCCTGCTGGATTGACCGCCTGGCTGGTGGGAGCCGGCGTCGGCGTTGCGCTGACTCTGGCCGGCCTTGACTTATGGGCTCCTGTCGTGACGGTTGTCCTCACTTCTGTCCTTTACGCCACGCTGCAGGCCGTTTCTAAACCCGCTTGGTACGCCATCGATTTACCGTCTTCCGAACTCGCAAAACCATAATGAGGATTCCCTATGCCTTTGGCTCCTCCAGCGTCGCGGCGTCCACGGCTGACGGGTGTGCCGCATACAGGGCAAGGCGCTGAGGTCGTTTCGCTCCCCCACCTCGTCCGGGACACCCGGGCGAGGCGGGGGAGCGTGAGCCACCGTCTGTTTCGTATGATCAACGTTCCCGCAACCGATCCCTGAGTATTGCAGCACCAGGCTGCGGCTATAAGCAGCACGCCGAGGTGGTCTGCCTGGTGCACAGCACCGCGCTGATGAATCGCCGGGTAACCGCCCCGGCAGAGGTCCCTTCAAACGCGTAGGCGTTCTTCCTTTCCACAAAAGTATGCGGGCCGGCAGGGGGAGTAGCCGGCAGCCAACGCGGTTTCGATCCGCACCGTCCCATCTGAGCAGGACATCTCCATGCCCTTCCTGAGCAGAATCCAGTAATGGACGGAACTGCGTCCCGATGACACTGCTGTCGCTGTCGGCGGGGGCCGAACTGCGGGCGGCCGCGGAAGAGCTGCTCCCCGGTATTCCCATCCGCAATCTCTTGGCGACACCCGCAGAGTACAGGTTGCCGTTCTCGACCTGGCGTGGGCTTCCCAGGCGCGGGATGAGATCACCCGTCGGCTTCCGCCGCCAGCCCATGCCGAAAGTACCGGTCTGGAGGAAGGCAACCTGGACTCCGCTTTCCTCGCACTGGAGGCCCCTCGATAGACCAAATAAGGAAATTACAAACCTTCAAAGAGAGATCCGGAAATGATCTTACGAATCGAGCCTTCCGACTTGCTGAGGTGGTTGGCAACCAATCAGTGCCCTTCTGCAGCCCACGGCGCCATCTCGGGCACATTGGTCGTAGTCGAACGTTCCCTTGCGCCTTCCGCTTAGCTTCGGTAGGCGTCCCATTCTGTTTTCTTCCCCTGACACCCCCATTTTTGGAGTACCCATGACCAAAATATCGCCAGGCACGCAGCAGCGCGTCGTCGAAGCCGCGTATTTTCAACAGCGTACCCTTCGGCGAGGGGCAGCCGGTTGGCTGCTGCTCGCTGGGCTCGGCATTTCCTACGTCATTTCGGGGGACTTCTCCGGCTGGAATCTCGGCCTCGCAGCCGGCGGCTGGGGCGGCCTCCTGATCGCTTTCGTCCTGATGGGCATCATGTACTCCTGCCTGGTCTTCGGCATGGCCGAAATGTCCTCGGCCATGCCTGTCGCAGGTGCGGGGTACGGCTTTGCCCGCCGTGCGCTTGGCCGGTTGGGCGGCTTCGCAACCGGGCTAGCCATCCTGATCGAATACACGATCGCCCCCGCCGCCATCGTCATCTTCATCGGCGGATACGTGGAAAGTCTGGGGATCCTCGGCATCACAGCCGGCTGGCCCGTATACCTCGCCTGCTTCATGGTCTTCATCGGCATCCACCTCATCGGCGTTGGCGAGGCACTGAAGGCCTTGGCTGTCATCACCGGCATGGCCGTCATTGCTTTGACCGCCTTCGTGGCTGGCATGGTGCCGCATTTCAACCTCGACAACCTCTTCGATATTCCGGCAAGTGACGCCGCGGGAGCTAGCATTTTCCTGCCCAACGGTTACGGCGGGCTAATGGCTACCTTCGTCTTCGCGATCTGGTTTTTCATTGCCGTCGAAGGTGTACCGTTGGCAGCTGAGGAGGCGGAAAACCCGCAACGTGACATTCCGCGTGCCATCATCGTGGCCGTGGCCGTTCTCGCCGTCACAGGGCTTTCTGTTCTCGTCCTCGCGCCCGGCGGAGCCGGGAGCGCACTGATGAGCTCCTCAGCCAGTCCCTTGCCCGATGCCCTCCGCGCCGTTGGCAACGAAAGTTTTGCGGTCTTCGTAAACTATGCCGGCCTGGCAGGGTTGGTAGCCAGCTTCTTTTCCGTTATTTATGCCTACTCGCGGCAGATATTCGCGCTTTCCCGCGCAGGCTACCTTCCCAGATGGCTTAGCAGGACCAATGCACGCAAAACTCCTACCTGGGCTCTCATCGTTCCAGGCGCAGCCGGCTTCATCCTCGCAGCAGTGGTGGATGACGGCAACAGGCTCATCAACATCACCGTCTTTGGCGCCGCTGTCTCCTACGTCTTGCTCAACTTGTCGCACATTGCGCTTCGCAAGCGTGAACCCGACTTGGAACGTCCCTACCGAACGTTTGGCGGCGTATTGACTACCGGCCTCGGGCTGGTCCTTGCTGCCTCAGCGGTGGCGGCAACCTTCTTTGTCGATCTCGAAGCCGCCGCTATCACGGCCGGCATCTTCGTTGCCGGACTCCTATACTTCCTCCTATACGGGCGTCACCACGTGCTGGATGGCGCCCCTGAAGAGGAATTCGAAAGGATTGCTGAACGCGAGGCGGAGCTGCGTTAGTCATGCTGCTTTCCACACGGGTCCCATAACGGGCAGGTGCCGCCGGATCCGTTCGGCGCTACCTGCCTATCCCAGCGAAATGCTGCATGGGGCCGTTGCACAAATTCTCAAGGATTGGCTCCAACCGGGGTTCGGATCGGACCCCGGATCGGGGGCTTCCTCGTGGCGCCTCATGATTAGGACTCGGCGAACGTGGCCTGCAAGTTCATAGGAACCATTACGCGCCGTCAGCATAACCCGAGCACTAAAACTACGTCTTCGCTAACCTGCGAGCAAAAACCGAACACAAGTAGGGAACATCAGCATGCTCGAACGAATCGGTGACCGTCTTTACCACGACACAATTGCCACGCCCGAACTCATCAAAGTCCGTACTCGCGTTCGTGAGATGGCGGAGTCGATCGTCGCACCAGTTGCCAGCAGATTGGCCACTCAAGACGAACGCACGGATGGATTTCCGCGAGAAGTATTTGCAGCTCTCGCCGAGGCGGGCCTCTACCGCATCCCCTTCCCGAAAGACGTAGGAGGGGAGGGGCTGGACAACCCTGCCGCAGCCACGGCCATCGCCGTCGAGGAACTCGCCTATTACTCCAACAGTGTCGCTGCAATCTTCGACGTCCACTGCATTCTCGCCGGCAACGCCTTGAACCAAGGCACAGATGCTCAGGGAAACAAATGGCTCAGCCGAATCGTGAATGGCGAAATCGTGGGTGCCTTTGCAACTAGCGAACCAGGCGCGTCCAGCGATCTATCTGCTACTGCCGTCGCCACCACAGCGATCAAAACCGGCAAAGGCTGGGTGCTCAACGGCCGAAAACGGTGGATCACCAACTCGGTCGCGGCAGGTGTGATTACAGTCCTTGCCACAACCGGAGACCGCCTCACACTCTTCATCGTGCCTACAGATGCACCAGGCGTATCCATCGGCACGCCCGATAGGAAGATGGGGAACCGCGCACAAATCACCGCTGACGTCATCCTCGACTCAGTTCAACTGTCCGAAGAGCTTGTACTTGGAGAACCTGGTGGCGGACTCAAAATCGCACTCCAGACACTTACCTATGGCCGAATCGGCATCGGCGCCGCAGGTACAGGAATGGCACAAGCGGCCTTCGACAAGACGGCAGCCCATCTCGCTACTAGGGAAGCCTTCGGGAGCCCGCTCGCCTCTAAACAGCACTGGCAGTTCAAGTGGGCGCGACACGCCGTCGCCCTCGAAAATGCCCGCACGCTGTATCTGAAAGCGGCATTTCGCTTGGACTCAGGTATCTCATTTCCAGAGCCCGAGGCAGCGATGGCAAAACTCATCGGCACAGAGCTCGCCTGCGATATAGCTCGAGATGCGGTACAAGCATTCGGTGGGCTTGGCTTCGCATCTCAGCTTGGCGCAGACGATAGCGAGGGCCCCGTAGAGGCAATCTATCGGGATTCGAAAATCGGCGAGATCTACGAGGGCGCGAACGAAATCCAGCAGTGGGTCATCGCTCGACAGATCTTTGGGCGAGAAACCACAGGATAAGTGCTAACGGATTCCCACATCACTATGAACAGCTACAACCAGCACGCCGACGTGCTCTGCATACTCCGTCGCACCACGCTGATGAAGCGCCGCGAGAGCGCCGAAGCAGAGGTCGCTGCTAACGCGTAGGCCGTTTACCTTTCCAGAATATGTGCAGACCGGCCAGCAGAGATGCGGCTGGTCTGCGCCGTCCCAGCCGGAAGCAGGACCCAACCAGTGCCTTTCCTGAACAGACTCCAGAAATGGGCCGACCTCCGCCCCGACGGCACGGCGGTCGCCGTCGGCGGCCGCGGCTTCACCTGGGCGGAACTTCGCGGAGCAGCAGAAGAACTCGTCCCTTCCACCCCGAAAACGTGCATCCTGTCCGAACCCAACTCACCCGAATTCGCGGCGCTCTATTGCGCCGGGATAGCCAAGGGACGGCAGATCGCCGTCCTCGATCCAGCCTGGACGCCGCAGGCCCAGGTCGAGGTGACCCGCATGCTGCCATCCCCGTCCGGTGCCGCAGGAAGGGCGCTGGAAGACGGCGACCCTGACGACGCCTTCCTCATCGGCTTCACCGCCGGCACGACGTCAACGCCAAAAGCCTTCACGCGCTCCCGCCGGTCGTGGCAGGCCTCCTTTGAGGCCTCGATCGAATTTTTCGGCCTCCGCCCGGACGACAAGACGTTGGCCCCCGGCCCGCTCTCGGCGAGCCTGAACCTTTACACGCTTTCCGAATGCCTCTACGCCGGCACGGAATTCCACACCCTTCGCACCTTCGACGTCGGAGATGCCCACGCCGTCATCGCCCATGACGGCATCACCAGGTTGGTCCTCGTCCCCACGATGCTCCGGCTCCTCAGCGAACGGGGACTCATGGCATCCGTAGACGCCTCCGCCATCAGAACCATCATCTGTGCCGGGTCCAAGCTCGACACCCGCACCCTCGAAGCCGCCAGGCGCTGGGCACCCAACGCCACCATCTTCGAATATTACGGCGCCGCAGAACTCAGCTTCGTATCCGGCCGGGGGCTGGGCGCAGGGGAACCACTGGACGTCGCGGGCACCGCCATTGGCCGGCCCTTTCCCGGCGTGGAGGTGCAAATCATTGATGACCACGGGTCACCCCTGCCGGACGGATCCGCGGGGAACATCAGCGTCAAAAGCCCCATGATCTGCCAGGGATACCTTTGGGGCGACGACGGAAAAGCCCTCCGGCGCCTGAACGGCCGGTACACGGTCGGCGATCAGGGATACCTTCTCGATGGGGATCTCCACATTCTCGGGCGGAGCTCGGACATGATCAACACGGCGGGCCGGAACGTCTACCCGCACGAGGTCGAACTCGCACTGTCGTCCATCCCCGGCGTTGAAGCTGCTGTGGCCGTCGGTATGCCCGATGACCTGCGCGGACAGCGTGTCATTGCCGGAATCATTCCCTCCTGTGGAGGGCTCACCGCAGCCACCCTCAGCGCCGGCCTGGAAGCACTCCTAGCCAAGGACAAGAGGCCCCTCCACTATTACTCCCTCGCTGAGCTGCCCCTGACCGACAGAGGGAAACTCAATCGACGAATGCTTCTGGAGTGGATCGACACCGACGATTCCCGTCTCCACCGCTTGCGCTAGAGACGCGGTCACACCGAGGGCCGAAAGCACCCTCTGCCAAGCTGGGGCGAGCACTTTCCTGCCGGGTCCAGCACGCAGAATACTGTGCCGCATTGCTGATACGGGAGTCCCGATTTCAGTATCCTTATTGATCCTCTCGGCTGAGCCGGGGGAGTCAGTCCTTGAGTCCTCTGGTCAGCACTTCAAAACTCCTCTACGCTCAGGATCTGCATGTGCTGCTGGCGCTGTCTCAGAGCGGATCCGGTCCGCGGCCTGCTGGCTGCTTTCCAAGGACATTTTCATACCCGTCCATTTTGAAGAGTCGATAATGAAGATTTCGGGTGAGTACGTGACCCTGGCTAGTCTTCCTTACTTTCTTCCAAGACCGCACGGGCGGATACCGCGTCGTGAAGGTCGGGCAGGTACTTCTCCTGCTCTTCGATCTTGCGGCGGTAGAAGTCATGGGCGGCTTGTTTCGTGATGCCTAGTGCTTCGCCGATCTGGGTCCACGTTGCGCCGGCCTCGCGCGCGGACTTGATGACGTACCAGCGCCTGCCCGTGAGCAGCTCGACGGCCTTCGCGTTCGCACGTAGCGCCTCGATCGCTGCGACTTCCCTTACCTCCGCAAGGAATTGTGCGGCGGCCACCCGCGCCTGGTCGCTGCCGGTCGCAGAGACTTCGCGCCACGTCTCACCGCGGTTGAAGTCTTCCCACACTCGGAGCAACTCGTAGACATCGCCGCTGCTAAGCGCTTGCTCGACCGAGCCCGCATCCTCATCCATGCAGTCAAGCTAGCTTGACGTCACTGACCGGTCAAGAGAAGTGCACAGACATACGCCTGTCCCTGGGTTTGCAGGAGCCGTTGCGTCGACCTGTACCATCAGGCGCATGACTCCAGAGCACGAGAACTACGTCGAGTACCTGATCCACGTCGGTGAGGAACTGACTGGCATCAGCCTTGAGCAGTTGGGGTACAAGCCGCGGCCTGAGGACCTCAGCGATGACGAACGAAATGACCTGGAGAGCTGGGACCTGGAGTGGATGGAGTCGGTCACCCCGGAGCAGCGGGACAAAAGCCTGTTCCAGGCAAAGCTTCTGGCCGGTGCACTCTGGGAGGCGTCGGCCGTCCTGATCGACCAGCTCTTCGAGGACATCGCCGAGCTGCGTGGACTTGATGAGGTCACCCGGCAGGACATTGCCGGCAGCTTCGTGCTGTCGGGTCTGCCGCCCAGGCACGCCGAGAAATACGATGTCCGGTTCGCCCAGAAGTTTCTGGTTATTGCCACAGACATGGCCGGCGCCCTGGTCCGCGGCTGGACCCATCCGTCCTGCGTGGCCCAGGAGCTGGCGGTCCGATGCCTGCTGGACCAAGTGGAAGTCATCCAAGACCTGTACCGGCTTGACCTGGCCGACGGCTGGCGCGGGCGGCTCGAAGAACGCATGCTCGAAGACACGGACAGCGAAATGCTCTACCAGAACGCGATGGACGGGTTCGAAGGCGATGTTGAACTGAACATGCAGCTCGGTCTTGCCCCGATGGAACTCAAGGACTGGTTCGAGCCGTTCAACGACTCGTACGTTCCCGCCTTCGTGCATTAATCACCGAAGCCTGGGGCCCTACTACCTACTGCATTTTAACGACGATAACCGTGATTCCCTAAAGCTGGCAGGTTCAACTTCGGCGAAGCGGCTGGCCAGCGGGGGAGGGGGATCAGGACAGCTTGGCTTGGCGCAGGTACTGGTACACCGTTTCCCTGCTGATGCCGTAGTCGCTGGCGAGGACGGCTTTGGGGATTCCGGTGGCCGCACGCTGCACCAGCTCGGCCGCCCGTTCCGGCGTGAGGGTCTTCTTCCGCCCTTTGTATGCTCCGCGCTGCTTGGCCAGGGCGATGCCTTCCCGCTGCCGCTCCCTGATCAGGGAGCGTTCGAACTCGGCGAAGGCACCCATGACCGAGAGCATCAGATTGGCCATGGGGGGAGTCCTCCCCGGTGAAGACCAAACTCTCTTTGACGAACTCCACCCGCACGCCTTTACGGGTGAGGCCCTGGACCAATGAACGCAGGTCATCGAGGTTGCGGGCGAGCCGGTCCATGCTGTGGACCACGACGGTGTCTCCTTCACGGGCGAACCGCAGCAGCTCGGTGAGCTCCGGTCTGGTCGTGTCCCTGCCGGAGGCTTTGTCGGTGAACACCCGGTCCAGGACCTGGCCTTCAAGTTGGCGTTTCTCGTTCTGGTCGAGGGTGCTTACGCGCACGTACCCGATGCGTTGTCCAGCCACCGATGCCTCCAACCCCGTCGACCTGTCAGCTTGAGTTCTAGAGCCTTTCCAGAAGAACGTCAAGGCTTTCCCGCTCAGCGTCAGGTTGGGGTCTGAGCTATCCAGACAAGGGCTGCCCGGTACGAGGTGCCACAATCCATTCAACAGGGCGGGCTTTAGTTGGATGCCGGCGATGCAGGTACGTGCGCCCAGGCCATTACGGTGCTGGAAATCCGATGCCCAGGCCAGGGCTACGCTGCCCCTGCAGGGGGAAGTAACCAAGCTGTGGCTGCGATGAACGGCATCATCGCCGGGGGAAGAGGCGGGCTGGGACTGGGAAGAAGCGGTAGATGGCTTTTGTTAATTGGAATAGCGGTCTCTGCCTGGTGCGCGCCGGACGGCCGTGGAGATCTCACTCCGCGGTGCAGACGGCGGCCGCCGGGGTCAGGACCGTCGAAGGAACAAGGTCTCCGGGTTGCATTTCGGGCCGGGGGATGGTCCGGAAGGGAGGTGAATTTCGATGAAGAAGTGGACGCGATGGCAGGATTGGGTCGCCGTTGTTGCCGGGCTCTATGCTGCTCTATCCGTCATGTGGACCACGGCGGTCGGTTCCTCGACTGCGCTGGTGGTCGTCTTCGGCATTCTGTTGATCATCAGCGGTGTCATTAATCTGTCTATGCCGGGAACACCCGTCATGGAGTGGGTACAGGCAGCCCTGGGTGCCTTGTTGTTCCTGTCTCCTTGGCTGGGTTCGTACGCTACGCAGACGGGCGTTGCCTGGACATCATGGATCACCGGTCTGGTTGCACTCGTGGTCACCGCGATGGCGATTAAGCCCAGCACCGAGGAACACCGGCATCACCGGGTTAGCCCTTCGCATTAACCTGCTGGGAACGAGAATAGCGCCGGCGGCGCGGTCACCGCACCGCCGGTAGCCACGACGAATACGCCGTCAGAGGGCCAAGGATGACGTCATGCCGCGGGCATTGCACCCCCCCGTGATAGTGCCGGTGCATGCCAGACGAGAATGGGCCGCCGCTGTGGAGCCGTTCTCGCAGAATTCGGCGGCCTGCGCTTGTTGCCCCGACTCTTGCCAGGCGAACCGCAAGCTGGACCAACTCGACCGAGCGTTCCCGGTGGGAGCGTCTATTTCAGCCCTTTTGTGGGTCACGCGCCGCCCTTGTGAGGCGGTTGGCCAGGGCGGGCGGCGCACGGGGAGTCGCCGTGGAAGGCCTCGCCACAGCAAGCACCGGTGGTCCGGATTTGACCGAGGATGAATTCCCTCGGCCTGCACCGGCGGGCCGCAGAGAACGCAGCCACGCGTCTGAAGTCAGGGCCGTCCTCCAGCTTTTGAGTGCGGGGGTTACCGGGGCCGATCAAATGACAGGGGTCAGTGGTGTGCCAGCCTGCCGGTGTTCCCCGGGCGGCGGAACTTTTCGATCAGGCGTCCGGTGAGCGCCTTCGCGCTTCTGAACAGACCTAAAGCGGCGAGTCTGAGGATCAGAATCATCAGCTGGATGGCCCCGTCTACGAGGACGAGCAGGACCAGGCTGATGATGCCGGGCAACAACATGAGGAAAACGATGCCCATCGTCGCTAAATATGCGAGGACGTAGACCATGATGGTGGACGGGTCCACTGGTTATCCCTTTGAACGGCCGGATCTGCTCCGGGTACTGCTGCGATTTCCCCGGGCTGCTAAGGGGTGGCGTGGCCCGGCGCCTTTGCCGGGCCTCAGTTTAGGTGCGCGGCCATGCATCCTCTTTGAACCCACTGCTGCCGGCATGGACACGCGGAGAGCCGTTACCAGGGGGACGGCGATGCGGCTCCTGTGGCATTCACCGGCCCGGTTTCGGGTCGGGCGACGTTACCTTGGCTGGCCCTGGAGTCCTTGATCAGGCCGGTTCCGGCGATCTCCCGGACGGTGAATATTCCTGCCGCCGCTGCCTGCTTCGTCGGGTAGGGCCGGGACGTTGCCAGATGATTACCTGAGGAATCCAGTAGCCGGAAACGGTAGCCCCCATTAGGGGAGGCGAAGACTTCGAAGTGGCCGGACATGTTGCTCCGTTTCTCCCGCCGTTGGGAGTGTAGATCAACGGATCCACGCCGTGAGCCTTCAGCAGCAGCCCGTTGGGACAACAAGGACGGAGTCTGCATACCGTCTAAAGAACCCCATGTTATCCGTTGACTTGGGCGCTGGAACAGGCTTCGTGTTGACGCGTGAGGTGGCCCATGAAATATGTCCGGGGAGCGGTGTTCGAAGAATCATTTGAGTACCCGGCGCTCAGGTGTTCAGGTTTCGCGGCTGCGATGTCCAGGACCCTGAGGACCTGCCACCGTGCAGCGGCGACCGGAAAGTCCTGGTCCTAGCAACCTGAGACCTGACGGCCCGTTCCGAGAATCGGGCGCTTGAAACTGACTGGCGGTGGGCCGCCGGTTGGTGCCCGCCCGTGCCACCTGGGGCCCTGGTCCGCCCTCGGTCCGACGCGTCAGCCCTGGTGGGGACGGGGGAGTGCATTCTACGGCTGGAAACCAGGGGTGGCTCCCCAGCGGGCGGTCCCGGCGGCTTAGGAGGATCTGCGCATGTCCGGCGCGGGTGCCTGCGGTGAGATGGAAGAGTTGTCTAAAGCACGGATGGCAACAGACCCAGAGAGGTGGGTGGGCTCATGTCTCACGAACCAGTCTTGAACCAAATAAATCTGGTGGTACGGAACATGGACGCCGCCGTTGCCTTCTACCGTCGCTTCGGTCTGAAGATCGAGGCTGCACCAGGTGCTTTCCATGCCTCCGCCCGGCTGCCCAACGGCATGGTCATCGAATGGGACAGTGTGGAGTTTGTGCGCCAGTGGGACTCGGGATGGAATGGTGCGACCGGGGGCAGCACGGTGCTCGGGTTCTCGGTGCCGACCAGAGAGGCCGTTGACGAGATCTACACGGGGCTGACCGCTGCCGGGTACGGAGGCCATCAGCCGCCCTACGACGCCTTCTGGGGCGCCCGCTACGCGATCGTCGACGATCCGGACGGTAACAGCGTCGGCATCATGAGCCCGGAAGATCCAAAACGGAAGTTCTGGCCGCCCGCCCAACCGCCGCCAGGATCCTGACCTTCGACAGAACGCGGTGATCCTTCTGCGGTTAGTCCCTGGCACGACATCGACACGCTGCACATGGACTGCTCGGTAGCACAGTTTTCGCTGCGGATACCGCTGCCGGAACGGGAGGCAGGGGCCAAAACCGGTCTGTCGACCTCGTTCCCGGTAACGCAGCACCCTGTAAAGTGAGATTCACTAATTCACAAGATTCACAAGATTCACAAGATTCACAAGATTCACAAGATTCACAAGATTCACAAGATTCACAGGGAGCGTGCCACGGCTGGCTGGACTCCAGAGCCTGCCTGCGCAGATCTGCGAGCAGGCGTGATGACCTCTGCAGCTTCCTCCGTGATGGCAACGGTAGTCGACGACGCTCCCGGGGGCTCGGACACGCCGCCAAATTCCGGTGGATAACGCGCACGCACTTCTTCACAGGTCCCTGATCCGGCCCCCGGCAGGCGGTGGATATCCTGTGCATGGCGGCCTTGTGGCTGTGGCCGGGCCCCCAAAAGTGTCTGTGCCCCAGGACTATGATGGTCACCCAATTCGAAGGAGCAGGTGGTCTCGGGTGACTGAAAAAGGCAGCGGCAAGGCTACACGGGTCCAGATCGCAGGGCTCTGGATAGCGGCATGCAGCCTCGCCCTCGCTCTGCTCCGGACCGTGTTCGATGTGCTCCAAGTGATGGGACGATAAGCGGCACCGGCCATTTCGCTCCGTCGGGATGGACCACCGCTTCAGGCCGTTAGAAAGTCTACGAATTCGAAACGGCCTACACCACCGACGGCGACCCGCAGGCAGCCCCGCCGCCGGCTGGCAGATCCCTCAGCGGAAGGTAGGAGAAGGCCCTTTTCGGCCTCGCCCCCGGCCATTTTTAAACGCCGATAATTATCGTTATGTCAAGCTGAACAGTGATTATTGCATCCGATGCAAGATCGCCCCTCCTCCATTGCGTCAGCGGGCGTCACCCGGCTTCGACGACGACAAACCGCCCCTGATCTGCGAGAACGTTAACCATTGCGCCGGACTGGAGGCCTCTCCAAGCAGTCGATTCGGGTCGCACGAACCTGGCTGGAGGCGGCAGGCGCGGGGGGCTGACCTGCAGATTTGCAGGCATTCTGCATTAATTGCATGATTCATGCATCTGATGCAATGTGTTTGGAGGGTCTGTGGCGGTCGATTCAGCGGGACGGGTGCTCGATTTCCGGGCGGTACGGTTCCTTCACCCTGAGGACCATGTGTTCGCCCAAATGCTCGATGGCTGGCGCAACCAGCAGTTGAGCAGGAATCTGGCGTTTGGCACCATCGACTCCCGCGAACGGCTGGTGACGCGCTTCCAGGAATCCACGAACGAGTACCCGTGGCAGTGGACTCCGGCGCACGTGGATGAGTTCTTTGGGGATCTGCGCAGCGTCAAGCACGCCGCGCAGTCCACCATCCGTACCTATCAGGCAGCGCTCCGGGCGTTCTGCGCCTATGTGGCCTCGCCTGACTATGGCTGGGACCGGGTCTGCGAACAGTACTTCGGAACGCACCCCGCCCAGGTCTGTTTCGACTGGAACACGGCAGTCCACGCCCAGGCCAACGAATCGGCTCCGAAACGGCGCCCCTTTACCCGGCAGGAGCTGCAGGCATTCTTTGACCGTGCCGATGACGAGGTGGACCGGATTGCGACCCTGGGGCGCAAGGGCTGGCTGCCGGCCTACCGGGACGCGGTCCTTTTCAAGGTGGCCTACTGCTGGGGCCTGCGTCGTAACGAGGTCAGGCACCTGCAGACAGTGGACTTCTCCAGGAACCCGCACGCCCGGGAATTCGGCAAGCACGGAGTGCTCCAGGTCCGGTACGGGAAAGCCATGAAGGGTTCACCGCCCAAACGCCGCAGCGTCCTGACCGTGTTCGACTGGTCCGCGGAAATCATCGCCGACTGGCTGGAACAAGGCCACCCGCACATGACCGACAGTCTGGACCTGTTTCCCTCCGAACGCGGCACGCTCGTCTCCGAGGCCGCACTGAACCGCCGCTTCAACCGCTACTGCGAAGACCTGGGCCTCTCCCCCGGTTTGGACATCCACTCCCTGCGCCGCTCCTACATCACCCACCTGATCGAATCAGGCATGGACCCCTTGTTCGTCCAGCACCAGGCCGGACACGAGCATGCCTCCACCACAGCCCTCTACACCTCCGTCTCCAGCGACTACCGCGTCAAAACACTGCGCCGCGCCCTGGACTCCACCATCCGAGACGCCCTGGCCGGAATGGGAGACTGAACCTCATGAAACGAGAGATCGACTACCGGTGGCGGCTTGCAGAACTCATGGCAGCCCGGGGAATGCACAACAGCACCGACCTCAGCCCCTCGCTGAAAGAACGCGGCATCGAACTCTCCGCCTCCCAGGTCTACCGCCTCGTCACCCAACGCCCGGAACGCGTCTCACTCATGATGATCGCCGCGCTCTGCGACATCTTCTCCTGCGGACCCGAGGACCTGGTCACCGTCACGGCAACAGACGCCAGGGTCCGCAAGGTCGCCTCCGACGCCAACGTCGTGGACCTGAACAAGACCATCAGACCCAGACGCGCCCGCGTGATCCGCGATGACGACTGAGATCACCCCGCGGTCTGGCGTCCGCGGCCGGCCCCGCACGGCCGGGGCCTTTACTTGCGACAGGTGCTCCCGGGCAGCCGGCAAACACCGTGCCAGCTGGCCAGAAGGCAGGATCTGCGGAACCTGCTTCACGGTCGCCATGCGCACCCAGGGAACCTGCCCCGGCTGCAGAACAGAGCGCATGCTCCCGGGCAGGTCAGCTACCCACGGCGACCATCCAGTCTGCGTCGACTGCGCCGGCATCACCCAGGACTACCACTGCTCCGGCTGCGGCACGGAAACTGAGCACTACCGCCAGAACACCTGCGCCCGCTGCGCACTCCGGAACGACCTCACGGCGCTGTTGCACGTCGACGAATCCCAGGGCACGGCAACGACGGCAGCGAAACTGCTCGCCGCGCTCTGCGGAGCCCAGCGCCCCGAAAGCATCCTCACCTGGCTCAGAAGAACCGGCGTCCGCGAACTGCTCGAACGACTCGCCACCGGAGACATCCCCCTCAGCCACGAAGCACTCGACCAGGAACCCAACAGCCTGCGGGTCGAACACCTGCGCAGCCTGCTCACCCACCACAAGCTACTCCCCGCCCGGGACCACTACCTCGCCCTCTTTGAGCGGTGGCTACCCGGCAAGCTCGACGACATCGATGACCCCG
The DNA here is from genome assembly GCF_040546765.1 of Arthrobacter sp. OAP107. NCBI lineage: Bacteria > Bacillati > Actinomycetota > Actinomycetes > Micrococcales > Micrococcaceae > Arthrobacter > Arthrobacter sp. OAP107. The sequence continues at coordinate 80,680 of NZ_JBEPOK010000002.1, forward strand.
AGGTTCGGCGTCCCATTGAGTCCTTCGCCCGCTGGCACCACCTGCGACGCATCAGGAGCCTCTCCACAGACGGGAAGCCCACCCAGGGCCCCGTCCACAGCGCGAAGCAAGAAATCACCGAAACCATCAAATTCCTCACCTGGCTCAAACTCACCCACGGACAGATCGCCGCGTCCTGCGTTCAGGCCGACGTCGACGCATGGCTGGCAGACGGCCCCACCACCAGGCACTCCATCAGAACCTTCTTCGTCTGGGCGGTAAAGAACCGGACCTGCACCAACATCACCATCGGATTCCGACAAGCCAAGACCGTGCCAGTTCTAGGCCAGGCACCGCGGCTCGCAATGCTCAAAGCCTGCCTGACCGACAATATAGATACCCTGCCCTACCGCGTCGCTGCCACCTTCCTGCTGCTTTACGCCCAGCCAGTCGTGAAGATCGCCGCGATGAAAAGCACAGATGTGATCCTCACGCCCGATGGCCTGCGACTGTCACTCGGCGACGGAGATCCAGCGCCCGTACCGGAACCTTTCGCCTCACTGCTCACAGAACACCTGGCCTCACGCCCCAACATGCGCACCGGCAGCAGCTCGGGCAGCGAATGGCTGTTCCCCGGCTACCGCGCAGGGCAGCACATCCACCCCAACACCCTCATGGAACGGCTCCGGGAAACCGGCATCAACCTCCTAGGCGCACGCAACGCATCCCTCCGCGCCCTCGTCAACGAGGTGCCAGCGCCGCTCGTGGCCGAAATGCTCGGCTACAGCTACCAGGTGGCACAGAAGCACGCTGCCGCGGCCGCCGAGCCCTGGTCTCGCTATCCAAGAATCTAGGCGTCCCGGATAATCTCCGATGACAGCCCGGCCAATGGAGGCAATGGTGGCAACAAAGGAAGAGATACAGCGGAGGCTTCAACGCATCCTCCGCTGGTTCCTTCCAGTGATGGTCATCATGCTGATCTCCACCGTCCTAAGCCTCTTTGGTGTCGATTCGGAGCCATGGCTCTGGACTCGGACCATTCTCCTCGGCATCGCCGTCGTCGTGATGGGCGTCCAAATAACCAGATTCTCGCTATGGCAGAGGGACGAGTACTGGCGAGAACGAGGAAGAGACCCTAAGCATCCGGAGCGGTTTCCGTCGACCGACACTGAATAGTTCCAAAGTGAATATGCACCGTTACCAGTAGGCGCGCCGAGAGGGGTAGAGCGACCCTCCGCGGCCGCTCAAGAAAGATTGTGTATTGCCCCGGCCCAGCGCGGACCGGAGACCGCCCGGCGGACCGCCCTGGCAGCTCTATGGAGGTCGATCTTTGCCATGCGCGGGGAATGCTACCAACTTGCCACCCATGAGTTCCGCGGGATCCCGCCCCGAAGCAGTCTGCCGGATAGAAGCACTGTGGCGCGTCTGGGAACACCTCCGCATGGACGGGGCAACAGGAATGAGTGTCTGGTGGAAAGACCACGCCGACCAACACATGAGCATTCTGCTGGACCCTCGCGGCTCGTTTCACAGGTGGGACATGAAGTCCCACCGGGAACCAGAACACCTGGAACCAAAGAAAGCCCTGGAAGGCTGGTTCCCTGACGTAAGAGAGCTGAAACAGTAGAGAATAATTCGCATAGACTCAAGCCTTGGTGACCAGAAAAACGGGCACCAAGGCTGTCTAACACCGGGGGGAATCATGTGGCCGTTCCGAAGCAAGCACGTCGTACATGTCGACGTCGCCCTTATCTCGACGCACCCTGAAAAGCATCGAGGCACCTACAAGTTCAGCACAGATCCAGTTACCTCAGCCCCCAGAAAGGTTGAGTTCCTCGTTAGGCCGTTTAGATATTCGAATTCCGCCCGGACCAAGATCCTTGGGGAGCTAACCCACCTCTCCAAAAGGGACAGGAAACGTACCCAGATCAAGCTTTGGCGTGACAATACCGCATGCAAGCGATCAGAGACTGAGTACACGACTGTGCGCAGACTGAACCGGGTTCTACTGTTGGAGATCCTACTGATTCTCGCGGCCGCAATATGGTACGCAGTCCTCCCGCAGGCTGATGCCGAGAAGATCATGCCAGGTGCTTCCCTGGCATCCATCGCGGCTAGTGCCGCCTTCCTGCTCGGCAACCTCGTGGCGAGAAACTCCAAGCCAGCTGCACCCTTTGAGTACACCAGGGAGCAGATACGATCATTCGTCATTTTCGTGGGTGGAGGTGTTTTGCTAGGCGTTGCGGTATATGCAAAGTTGCCTGAGCTCCTGCTGCCTGACTTACCAGAGCTCAAGTTCTTGACTGACGTCGCGCAAAGGATTTTGGCCATCCTGAGCTTTATAACCACCGTCGTCGGAGCCGCATTTTCCGGTGCGTTTGACGTAGCGAAGTGGGTTATCGTTGAGGAATTCCAACGCGAAAGCAAGGCCGCGCGCGAACTCGTCGACGCTCTGGAACCTAGAAAACCCGTGTAGAAGCGCCAGAAGGACCTCGAAGCCCAGCCCGATGACGCCGTCGCAAGCGCCAAGGCGGCAGGCGACTCCTGGGACAAGGTTGGACGGGCGCATCGGAGCAGGTCATGTAGGCCACCCATGCGATGCTGGAACTCCACCCTTCGGTGGTCAGGCTATGTCGCGGACAAACCCCGTGGTGTCATCCTTGCATTCATCCAATCCTCGAGCATGAGCGATAAACGCATCAAATGCACGGATAGCCGCTGAACGGGCGCCGACTTTTCTGACGTCTTCTTCGTCTAATACTTCAACGGTAAGCGCCGACAGTCCCGCCCTTGCATCGTTCGCGCCCATTGAGAAGCTGTATTCAGTCACAGCATTTTCTGCTGCATGGAGGTACTCTCGAGCAGCGGAGCCAGGTGCTGCGTCGTGGGGCGAAAGTGAGGCAGGGAGGACCAAGACCACTCTCGATGGGTTCACGATGTTGACGAGGGACGCCACTGCCTGCCCCAGCGCTTCGCCTCCGACGCTAAAGGCCCAGCCTGCGCGGGTTAATTCGCCTGTCGCCAGGCGGCCCGGCGATTCAGCCGCCTCAGCGAAGGACTTAGCATTCGGTATTTCGGCGAGAATCCTCGCGGGTACTGAATAACAGTCCACATGCTCTGCCTTTCCGCAATGACATGGCGCGGCAAATCCGGAAGGGCTTCCAGGTGTGGCAGCACCGGCCGCGTGGGCATCCTCACCGAATCGTATGTGTACTTTTTGGTGCCCAGGTTCGGCAGCCATACCTCCGCCACCCCGATACACCCGTCCGTCAACGATCAGTGCACCTCCGACACCATCAGTAAAGACCGCGATAATCGCAATGTCCCGTTCCTTATAAACGCTTCGGTAAAGCTCACGAACCGCGAGGACATTGACGTCATTGTCAACTACGACCGGAAGGTGAAGTCGTTCTCGGAGAGCGCCCAGCAGGTCGTAGTCCGTGTCGATCGGAAGGCCCATGTGAGTAGCCCCTATCAGGACGCCCTCTTTGACATGCGACGCCACCTCAACGCCGGCCGCCAACATGCGCCTCGGTGCCTCCTCCCCCATGTCTTGGGCGAGTTGTTGTTCAAGTTTTTGTACAAGTTTTTGAACATGTTCTGCCACGTTTCTAAATGTCGCACTCTTGGGAAGCTTGACATGTTTTTCTACGAGAACATCTGTCCGCAACGTCATGATTACGCCGCTAAGAGCCGTGGGCCGGGAGTTCGCGTGCACGATTTTGATTCCCAGAAGTCCCCATCGTCGGCTGCCCAGGCGTATGGGTTTCACCGGACGTCCCGCACGCTTATCCTTGTCGGACTGTAGCGGCCCCTCGGAGAGTAGCCCCAAATCAACCAAGGAGGCCACGGCTCTGCTGACAGCGCTGGGATTCAGCGCACGTGGCCGGCCAAGCATTGTTCCTCTTGCTATATCTGCACGCACCGCGTCATCTGGAGCCACCACCATTGCCCTGACCAGCACGCTCGCCAGAACGCTGCGACTGACCCCCGATGCACGGACTAGATCCTCAAGGATTTCATCGAAGGCCTGATGGGGGGGAAATGCAGTCATGGGAAAAGGGTAACGAGGCATCACGATTATTTTCAACGAAGTATCTGAGTCTGCTCTCTAGCAACCCAAGAGTGCAGAACGTAAAATAATACTGTGCCGCCGGAAGGAGTACTCCCCTTCCGGTACCAGCGAGGAATTCACTCTCGCTCTTCTCATCAGCCAAGAACTTCCTGGCCGTAAGGATAGGAGTGGTTATGAACCCAGCCGGTAAGAACCAACACGCTTCAGTAACAGTTACCCCAAATTCGGACAGTCGTCGCGGGTCCGGGCCGCGCGAAAAGCGCTACTTACCGTTCGCGAGATCGCTTTGCTTAACTACCTGGTCATCCTTGAGAGTTCTGCCCTGGAGAGCGAGCTCTCGAAGCCGCTGGTTGGACGCTTCGAGATCGGCCCGACGGGACTCGATCATTGCATCAGCATCTTGTGTCGCGACCCAGTCCTCGATTAATTGCCGCAGCTGTAAGGAGACACTCTTTCCGCTCGCCTCCGCCATGAGCTTGAAAGTTTCGGCCACCTCGGCCGGGACTCGGCTGGTAACGGGGGTCATGCCCGCCTCGTGCAAAGTCTTCCTACCCATAACGGTTCCTCCTTCATAAAGTCGGCGCAGTGGTCCCCGCGCACGCTGATAAAAGTATACTCTTATCAGCGCTACACAGAAGTTCAGTCGCATGTATAGCTTCTAATAAAAAACAATAGCTTCTGCAGGAGCTCTTGAGCTGGAAGGACGGAACCAATGATGAGTGTTGTTCGCAGCTTCGACCCTCCCACTCAACCCCTACCCATACCCGTGATCCTCGTCATCGAGGATATGGTCGTGACAATATGGCCGATGCCGGTCGGCCAGCACTTCAGCGATACCGCAAGCCGACGCGTAGGAGATGCGCTTCGGCTCTCCCTAGCGGCGTTTCAGTGCACCTATGAACAGTTTGAAAGCGAGCTGGCGTTCCTCGCCCGGTTCAATGATCGCCCGCACTCAGCAAGGGCAGACTTCCTGCTAGACGTGAAGCGCTACGTCGGCTCCCAGGCTCCCAATCCTGCAACGCTCGCAGATGAGCATGCACTTCGGCAACTCCTGAAAATGGACAATCCCTTGTTCATCCATTTTCTGGAAGCCCGTCGGGACTTTCAGCGCAGAAACTGAACCAATAAACCTCAATTGATGCACAAATGCCTCCGGGGGAAGTGCTGGAGCGATGCCGCTCCAGCACTCGCCCGGAGGCTCAAATGTGCTGCGCTAGAAGCGGCATGCATTTCCGGTGGTGTAGGTCCATTCGACGGGAGCGTTACGCTCGCCCTTCCGCCACTTGGCCTGGGGACAACCTTGGCGGTCGTGGGCGTTGTTCACGGTCTCAATCAGACGCTCCATCGCCCGATCCTTCTTCGATTTGGAAAGATCTGCGCCCAGGACGCCCTCGACAAGCGCCCGAGCGGGGTTCGCGTACTTCCGGACCGCCGGGAACCACCACGAGTTGAAAGTCTCGTAAAAGTCGCTGGTGGTTGCCCTGTCCCACGTCTTGGTGCAGACCACCTGGACCACTGGACCGCAATCTTTTGTAGGAGGAGCGGCCGTCGTCGGCAGAGCCATCGCAGTCAGCGACCCCAGGGCTAAAGAACCTGCAGGGGCAGTTACTACAAGTGCTCGCCTTTCGGTCTTCAGTGTCATGCTCCTCATGTCTGTTGCCTGCGGTGCTAACGTAAAGGTATACGCGCAAATGTGCTGAGTCTATACCTTAAGCTGCGGAAGCGAGTTGTCTCGTGATGATTGGAGACGGGGAGCTGCTGACGGAGGCGGGCGGACGTCTCCCGCGAGGACCAGAGCGTCCCACTGGCCATCCCCGCGATGGGCAACGTCCCGCCCTGCGGGCCAACCACGGGTTACGACTGCGTTGAATCTGATGGTGCCTCAGAACGAATAAATAGGTATTGACTCAGCAGCGCAACAGGTATACCTTTATTTCAACGCCCAGAGCCGCCAACGCGGACAAAGCGACAATCCCACGAGCACAACCCCGGACAATCAGGAACCAACACCCTCAGGGGCGGACCCAAAACAGCCCACAGTGTTGGCAACGAACCCAGAAATGAGGTGCCCCATGAGTCGCTCCCCCACTGACCTGCCTCCAGGTGCTTTATCCGTTCTGGAATATCGCAGCCGGCACGTATGCGTCACGTATCCGGATCATCTGATGCCACTCGGCACGATTCCCCCTACGGCTCGCATTGGCATCGAAACCACCACTACCGGCGTACTGCTCCATGTGGACCGCGGCTTGACGTACACAGGAGACGATCCCGAAATCGCGCAGTGGCTCGACGAGGGCACTCGTCGCTTCCAGAATCTAAGCGCGCTCATTGAGTGGATTGCGGGGGTAATCCCCGGCGAAGACAATCTGCCACTGGAACCTGTTCCCCCCGTCAATCAGCGGCCGCCCATGTTGGCTGTAAACACGGTAACGAATCTCGCTGATGTTTCGGTACAGGCCCCAGCGTTGAACGCAGTGACAGAAACCGCCCTAAAATCTTTGCTGCTAGCCTCTGTGGTGGGGCAGCACGCCGCACTGACGATCCTGGCAACACGCATCGCCCTTCACGCCACCAAAGAATTCCCTAGGAAACCGTATTCAGCCATGCTGATCGGCCCCACGGGTGTAGGCAAGACCTCAGCGGCAGAAGCAATCGCCGAAGCCCTTGACACCATAGGCTCTGACACTTGGTCCTATATCCGGTTGGACATGGGCGAGTTCACAGAAAAGCACTCCGTTTCACGCTTGGTGGGCGCCCCTCCCGGTTACATCGGATACGGCGACAGGTCCCTGGCGAGTGAATTGGCTCGAAACGGGAAGGCCGTGGTTCTTTTCGACGAGATCGAAAAGGCCCACCCAGCAGTGCTCGTCACGATCATGAACTTACTAGATAAAGGACGCTTAGACTCCGAACGCTACGGAGGGACCAACGCAAGCACAGCCGTACTGCTGTTCACTTCGAACCTGGGTGCCGCTGAGCTTGACGACCGGACACACAATGACCAAACGGGCAGGACCCATCTGCTTCGACACGGAGTAGCCCCAGAACTCGTCGGCCGCTTCGGTGACGTCGTCGCGTTCACCGAACTCAATTCGGATGCTCTAGCGGAGATAGCTGCCCGTTCCGTAGTGACCGTGGCGGCAGACTACGGTGTCCACCTGGAATGGATCGACCCTGCCTATCTGAGCAACCTCCTGCAGCGGCTGGACGGAAACCAGTTGGGGGTCCGGACCCTCGAATATCTCGCGGAAGCCGACTTGGGAACAGAATTTGCTGCGCTGCCGTCTAAGAGCGCGCGCATCGCTTTCGATGGGCAGGCGCATGTGAGTCCCGGGCGAAACGGAGACGAAACGGACGTCGGCGACACCCCCGAAACAGGTGAGTCGCCATGCTGACTGGACTCCTGCTCCTTGTCGGCTTCATTCTCGCAATAGTCCTCTACTTCGCCGTTCCAAGGCGCGGCATAACCACCGGCCGCACGAGCTTTCTTCCTGGAACAAATTTCGCGTTCCAAAGCACCAGCAGGCTTCCGGTTCTATCCCTGTTGCACCGGACCACTGTCCTGTGGCGCGGGCACAGGTTCGAGTTCGCGCTGGTTCGCTTTGCTGATCGAGTGTGCCGCGCGTACATTCTCGAGCAGCCCGGATATTTGAGACAAGCAACTGGGCTCGGAGCAACTCACAGACTTACCGACACCCTGGGCCGCGAATACGTGTGCTGGACACCAGAGCCGCGGGATGCGGACCAAATGGCGGCCGCAGTGGCCCTCTGGGTCGTTGGTACCTGCAGGTACCGCGAGTCCGGTCATTTTCCGGACCCACTCCAGGCCGCCCATGAACTGCGCCGCTCGTGAGTACACGGCTAATGGAGTCGTGCTCGGGTGGTTGCCTAGAGCGCTTCAGGGAGGTGGTAATTATGCGCAACGCCAAGGTACGAGGAGGGGACGAAATCCCCGCCGGAGGCTTCCACGGAGGGGACGAAATCCCCGCCGGAGGCTTCCACGGAGGGGACGAAATCCCCGCCGGAGGCTTCCACGGAGGGGACGAAATCCCCGCCGGAGGCTTCCACGGAGGGGACGAAATCCCCGCCGGAGGCTTCCACGGAGGGGACGAAATCCCCGCCGGAGGCTTCCACGGAGGGGACGAAATCCCCGCCGGAGGCTTCCACTAGCTGCAGGTGCAGCCGGAAGGGCATCCGCAATGTGGCCCGGGCAGGGCACCCTGTCCGGGCCATACGCGGCTACGATCGCGGGTCGATTCCAGGAGGACCGAAGTAATGACTTTTGAGATCAAAAATACGTACTACACCACGCTGGATCGTCGAGCTACCTTCTGTTTTGACTTCGTTCAGGTCGCTGGCGGGGAATGGCGCATCTATATCCGGCAACAACCTGACTACAACGGAAGAGCCGACGGCGCTCATCAATCACATCGCTTATCCGATGCTCGAGGGCGTTACATCTGTTGGGCACCTGCTCCCCGGTCGCTGGACCAAGCGAAGGGCGTTGCGCGCGCCTGGGCGGATGCAACCTACGAATACATCCGCACCGGGGTGTTTCCTCCACCAGGGCCGGAACGCGAAGTGCCCGACGTGTCATCGTCGGCAAACTGGGAATTCCGGGGACACGTCGGCGAAATTGCTGCCCAACAACCTCGACTCCCGGCACGGAACACGCCGCCTCGGCAATCATCACCCGCGCAGCCTACGGGGCACAACTCTCGGCCGGGCGGACTGCGTGGCTTTCTATCAAATTGGAGGCACAACCGATGAAGAAATTTCCACTGAGGGACCGGCTTCTGAAGGACCGGCTTCGCCGGCCTGGCTCGCAAGGGCCAGAACCAGGTAACACCCCGGCTGCCTCCCACGGCACCGACCGCATCGCCCAGATCACGCCGACAGTCCTCAACGCCTCCGCGCCGGTCGTCTTCACGGCTGAAGTCCTAATGAAAATCGAGAAAACGGTTGGAAGTTTGCCCGCTGAGACTGGCGGCCCACTTGGCGGCACCCGCGGCTCCGGAGGTGTTGAACATTTCCATCTCGATGAAACTTCCGCCCGCACGGCCGTGACCTATTACCCCGACTACAAAGCAATTAACACCCTGATGCGTATGGAGTGGAACCCGGCCGGTATCAACCTGTTGGGGTTCATCCACAGCCATCCTAGGGGTGCAGTCCGCCCGTCCCGTCCCGATCTGGACTACGCAACCCGTATCCTGGCTGGCATACCCGAACTGGATCGGCTCCTGCTTCCCATCGCCCAAACAAAACCGGACACCGGGGAATTTTCACTTCGAGGCTACGCTGCCGTCCGCGACGGTTCAGGGGTGAAACTTGACGACATAGATGTCATCGTTCTGCCCGGGCATTCGCCTTCACGGGATCTGCCGGCGGAGTTCGACCGCGTCCGAGACGCCTACGACATGAACGTTATGACAAGGGCAAGGGTCGTTGCCATTGGCTGTGGTGGAAGCGCTTCATTCCTCGAAGACATGGCCAGAGCCGGCTTGGCGGAGTTTGTGCTTGTGGACCCGGACGTCGTCGAAGCCGCGAATGTGGCCACACAACAGGCTTATCGTTCTGATATAGGCTCCCCAAAGGTCGATGTCATCGCTAGGCGACTCGTAGATATCAATCCCCACGCCCGTGTTTGGACCGTTCAGGCAAAACTCGAAGCGCTCTCCGACAGCGCCGTTAGGCGTCTTACTGTGGGATGGCTGCCGGGCTCTGCTCACGTCTCGCCTTCAGCGACTATTTTGGGTGCATTTACAGATAATTTCGAGGCGCAGGCACGCGTGCACCGGCTCGGCCTGCATCTGGGTATTCCGGTCATCGGAGGGACGGTCTACTTCGAAGGCCGCGGCATTGAGCTCACCTTCGCAGCCCCGGGGGTAACGCGCGCATGCATCCGCTGCGTCCAAAGGTCTCGATACGTTGCGTACCTGGAGAACGGCTACCGCAATACTGTCGGATCGGCTGGCGCTCCGATAATGGCAACCGCACGCCTGAACGGACTCAAGCTACCCATCGCCTTCGGACTCCTTCATCATGTTTCTCGAACCGCTAACCCAGAGCATCCAGCCACGAAAAGGTACGCCAGGCTGCTAGGCAGCGTAGCGCATAGCAACCTTGTGCTTGCCAGCCTCGATCCTGACATCCACGAAACCCTAGGCCTAAACGCATTTTCCGCCCAGGGCGTGGACGACGGATCACGGGTTGGGCTCGAGGTCGACCGTACCCTGTGGCGCCCGCAAGAACCCGACAACCCCACTAATGGATATCCGGAGTGCCCGGATTGCGGTGGCACCGGAGATCTTTCAACCAGCATCGGTCAATTTATCTCAACGGTCCCAACTCCCCGCATCTTTGGGGACCACCGCCGGGCAGCGCCCAGGACGCCTGTGTCCGCCACACATGGCGGAGAACCGGTGTGATGCGGCAGCCACACCACCGCTCGCTCTGCTGAGTGCAACTATCCATCGGACTGACACACACTTTAAAAGGAGCAATCGAAAATGGCCGTCACTGCCGCCGCCAGCCGGACCTCGACGTACACCGAACCACACAAATGCCGGGCCTGTAACAAAGCATTTTGGTCCAAAGCGTCCTGGAACAGCGTCACAGTTACCTGCCCCCATTGCCACGCAAGTAATTGACCTTCCCTCCCGACCATTCCCGCATAATCACGAGTAGACAGGCAGCCATCATGTCCGACAACACCGCATCAGCGAAGAAGAAAATCGAAGGGCACAGAGCCCATATCAGAACCCACATCGAGAAATACAAGCGATACCGCGAAGATTATGAAAAACAAAACATGGTCAAGCAGATACAAAACGCCCAGAACCAGATCAGCGATCTCCGGCGCAAACACCCTTCCATCTCCGGATCGGATGAAGACACCTGGCGACCTTAAGCTAGGTGCCCAAAACTGATGTGTCTGAGGTGGTGGCAACTAACAGAGGGTGCCACCACCTCGGACACCTCGTCCGAGGGAGCGTCCCTGCATCTGCCGACGCCCCGATAAAGGGCAGCCAGCTCAACTTTGCGATTAGCCTTCCTTCAACGGTTCCCTTCAGCTTGTTCGCCCTTTCCGTGACGCCCGCTCCACGCCCACGGCTCGGGGCGGAAACCAATCCGCCAGACCCGCGTGTCGGCAGTAGCTGTGGCCAGTTGTTGCTTGGAACCCACCCGTCAGCCTGCCGCCGCGAACGCCCTGGCGGCAGCGAGGACAGCCTGTGCCGCGGCCTCGAGCTTGCCTTCGCGCAGCAGGCGGGCCGGCGGGACATCGTCCAGCTGGGGGTTCATGCCCTGGAACCAGGCCTGGACAACAGACCGGGAGTCCTGCTCGGCCAGCAACGCGGCCACGTGGTAGGCGTGGCGCAGCCGGGTCATGACCTCGGCCGACGGTTTCCGTTCGCCGTCCGCCCACTGGGGCACGGCCCGGGTTTCCTTGACCGAGCCGATGTAGGCAACGAGCTTCGCGCCGAGGATGTCCCGCAGCTCCCGGACCAGCTCCGGCTCGGGCAGCCGTATCGAATCCTGGTGCGCCTTCAGGCCACCCCGGGCTCCTGCAACTGCTGTCATAACTTCATGCTGCCATTGAAAACAGTTTGTTTCAACGGCTCAATCACACCCCGAATCACAAGGTACCGAACGCCGATAAGCGGCCTTATTTGAAGTAGAACTCTGCGTATCTCATCAGATGAATCAATCCGCCCCTAGCATGGACGTGCCCCACGGCTCGCGGCCCTTCTCAGCCCACGGGTTGCGCCTCGCCGCCTTGCGCTGATGGAACGTGTCGACCTCGGGCTATCGGGGCGACCAACTCTATAAAAAGTTATGTAGGGATATGTAGGGTTCTTTATACAAGCCCATATTCTTCTATAGAGGGCCGGTATGAGACTGCCCGCCTATCGGTCCGTCGCGTGTAACCCATGGTGATGCTCGAAAGCAAGCTGATCAGTTCACTAGGACCTTACTGACGTAGTCCTTGGCAGATTGGGAAGTTTTGTGCACATCTGTCATCAGGGCATGAGTGACCCATTCGGAACCTTTCCTGTCGAACGTGCGGTCGAATCCTTCCATCTCACCGACAGGGATGATGTGGATGCCGATGGCGTGAAGATTATTGATTAGGCGGTCGCAAGCTACTGTAGGCGGCCCGGCAGGAACGGCTGTCAGTCCGATTTTCTTGGAGAGATCGACCTTCTTCTCATTGCGCATTGGGTTGAAGAATGAGCGGTAGTCGTCATCAAGTTCAGCCCAATTGTGGCTCATAGATTCGACGATGGCCTTAATGTCTTTTTTCTCACGTAAGACGTCAAAGTCCAGCAAAGCGTGGGTTTGAACGCCCAACCCACCCAGAGCTCCGGCGAGGGCCGGCACGCCGTTCTTCCCTCCAGCCGGAACGAAAAGGACGTCGTCCGCTTCCTTCCTCTGGCCCGTATCCTCTGCCAGCTGGTCGAGAACGGCGCCGAAAAATCGGCAATCTGCGTCTGCTTCGCAGACCACAACCCGGCTGTGAAAGAGCCCCTGGAGGATGTTCGAGTAGCGAAGCACAGGATTATCCCATGTGGCTTTGATGTCGCCTGGAGATAGCTCATAAAGCTCGCTGGCGTCTTCGTCTCCCCGCACGACCCGGATGATATGGACGGGTGACTCTGCATCCCCATTCAGCAGGCCTAATATGAAGTCGCGATCGTGAGTGGCGACGATGACTTGCAGGCCCCGCTCTTTGGCCTGCTCGCTGAGCCAGCGGCCCAGGGCCCGGGCCTGCCCCGGGTGCAGGAATGCCTCCGGCTCGTCCACCAGCAGTATCTGTGAGCCGCCCATCACCACGGCCAGGGCCAGGCCAATGAAACTCTTGACGCCATCGCCTTGCTCCGCCAAAGTTGGCAGGGCCATGACCGCATCGGCGTATTCCTTGGTCGGGCGGTTGAGCGGCGGAATTTCAACGTCAACATCCCCCACCCGAAGAGTTACCTCGAAGTTGATGCGATCCAATGTCAGATGCATGCCGAAAACCTTGTGAGCCAGTTGTGAGAGCTCCTCTTCGAGCTCGCTGTTTACGTACAACTGATGAAGCGCGGAAGGCCTGAGACTCAGGCCGGGATGCGACAGACCGGTACTTCCGACCTTGGTCAAGCTACCGGCGGTCAGGTGGCGTACGAAGAATGCGTCGACCTGTCCCAGTGAATTGTCCAGCTGGAAATTCATCAGGTTGTCGGCGTCGACTACCGTGTGACCAGGCTCCGCTATATCTTCAGCAAATGGCGAGTACTGGACTGGGTAGCCGATCTCGGGCGGATGCTGCACTGCGTTCCTGCTCAGCCACTCGACAACGTCGTCGCGGGTGGGCTTGTTCCGCTCGAGCTTGATCTCCCTCAAGACGACGGTGTGAGCATCCTCCTGCCGAAGCAAGGCCAAGAGGTCTCTCAACATCTGCGACTTGCCGGCGTTGTTACTGCCGACGATGCACGTCACACCAACCTGGGAAATTGTTATTTGCTCATCGGACTTCGAGGTCAGGCTGCCAATCCGGGTGTATACGCTCACGTCGGCAAGCCTATTAGATGGCTCCGACAATGAATGGTTTTCCCAAAGCGCTCTACACGCGAGGGCATTCGGCGAGGACTCAGACCACTCCCCTAGGTTGACGAAATCACGGTTATCGGCGTAAAAACCACGGGAGTAGAAGTAGCTGCGAGAACTCCAGTTCTAAGTCTAATTCCGAGTTTTCGAAGGTTAGCCTGCCTTGCAGCAAATGAATGTTTTCGGAGGCCGGAGCTCAAGTTCGCCGTGGATCGGGTCTAACGCTGCTCTCCTTGCACGGGAGCCCGTCGATCACCGGCGTATCCATCCGGACTGACATTTGGCAGTAGCGGTGCCGGCGTCGCCTGTGCCAGCAGTACAGCTTGAAGACTCCCTGATGCACATCTAAGCACGCGTGAGGCCCTGGGCTGGCACAATGCCGGGCCCAGGGCCTCGGTCAGGCCTCATTGTGCCGGTTCACGACTGTGACCAAGTTGCGTAGCCTCGAACTCAGCGTTTGCGCTGCGGGCCGGAACTGGCACCAAGAACACCCGTCTCCAGTGATGATTTAGCGCCGGATCAGGTTATTGCTATCGAAAGCTACTGAATCCTTGCTCTTAATAGTCACTGTGGCTTCTCCCTGCTTGTTCACCTGAACGGTAGGTCCGGTGCACGTGCCATTGTTGAAGTCACCATGGATGATATTGCAGTACGTACCAGCACGCATCCCCGTCTGGAAGGTCTGCGTTTGGTCGGTTGCATGGTTGTTGATGGCGATCCATCCCTTGTTGCCTCGACTGAACGCAATAAGGTTGACCTCGTCGTCGTACCAGTTCTCCAGCTTGGCGTCCCCCGCATTGTTGTGCCACCGGACCATATTCGCGACCCCGGTGTTGCGGTGGGTGCAGGCCCACGCCTTGCTGCAGTCGGTATTGGTGACGAAGCCCTGATCGTCCGACGGGGGAGAATCCACTTTAAGGCCCTCAAAGGCATAGCCTGCGTAGACTTGGGGGGTTCCGTATCCGTAGGCCAGCATGAACTGGGTTGCTAGAGTATTCGTGCTGCCATCGCGGTAACTGAGTGTGTCGTTGCCGCGCTCGGTGTCATGGTTTTGGACAAAAACTGTTGTTTTTTCGCTGGGCAGCAGACCTGCGTCCTCACCAAAAACCTCGAGATTGGTGATATTTCCCGGGCTGCCGGGGTTGTAGCTCTTGAATGCGTTCTTGACTTGGTACGCGAAGTCGAAACCAAGCAGATCTCCGACCTCCTGATATGCATGAGGGGTTAGTTTCCCGGGACCGCCCGGGATGACCTCCAGGGCAAAGTACGGTGTGTCCCCGTCCACGGTTCTATCCAGCCTGCTTTTGATCGAAGCCAGGTCCGTTTGAGGCACGTGTTTGGCAGCATCGACGCGGAACCCGGACACCCCGTAGTTAATGAGCTTGTTCAGATACCCTGCCAGCGTGTCCTGCACTTCATTAGTTTCGGTGCGAAGGTCGGGAAGCCTTAGCAGCTCGCAGTTGGTGACCTGCCGGTAGTCGTTGAAGTTCCAGATAGTGTTCTCATCATTTGGATCCGCCGGTAACGGCACTGGGCAGTCCTCCGGGTGGCTGTGGAAGTCCGCGCGCTCGTAGAGCCCAGGATAGTTGTACCGGGTGAAAGTGGCACCGCCGTACGATTCGCTGCCATCGCGGGCCATGTGGTTGATCACCACATCTGCGTAAACCTTAATTCCGGCGCCACGGCAGGCGGTCACCATGGACTTGAATTCAGCTTCGGTGCCCATCCGGCTATCTAAGGTGTAATCGACCGGCTGGTAGACCTCCCACCAGGGATGCTGAGGTTTATTGGGCACGTTGTCCAGGCTCACCGAGTTCTGCGGAGGCGCCACCTGCACTCCGCCGTAGCCCTTCGGACCCAGGACATTCACGCATTCCTTGGCGATCGATTCCCAGTTCCATTCCCATAAATTAGCGATCACATCACCTTGTGCGACTCTCCCGGGGCCAGCCTCTGGCGAGTTCTTGTCCAATCCTCTGATCATTGGCTGGATGTGGGCACTGGATGACGCATCTGGCGAAGCCACTGTCGATGTGGCTGCCTCGGACGGGGACGCGCTGGTCCCTACGCCGGTGGCGAGAAGGCTGAGGGAGGCAAAGAAGGCGAAGCCGGGGGCAAGAATTTTGGGGGGACGCATAGCAGAGTCCTTCATCTTCGAAAGTTTCCGTCGGGCACTGAGGCCACGGCGCTGTCAACGATCAGCCACATCACAGGGTTGGCGTTGCAGATCACGTTTATCGTTATACTTAATAAGCCACTAAATGCTGTTCGTTCAGCATTCACATGAACCTAGCAAGCGTTGAATTGACTGTCAACGGGCCGCGTTGACTGAGGAAAGCCTCCGCGTGGCGGCATGGTGGAGCATCCTCGCTAGCGGCAACTGACGACAAAGAGCGACAACAGAACATCCGGGTGATGGAGCTACTGGGCCGCTACCGTGAGCTGCGCGAGGGCGGCGTGGATGACCTGCCCCGGCTGGCTGCCATGGTCAGCACGCCGGACCCCTGCCCGCCGGGAACGACAGATCATCGCGCTGCAAGCCGCTCACCAGCCATGGGCCTTAGACCTCGATCTCGGCAGCTGTCGAGACTTGGGTTGCGGAGAGCTCGATCAGAGTTCGCTACCGTTTAGGTCCTTCACCGATTCGCGTTCGATAAGCTCCACTTCAAGAACTGTCTCCTGTGGCTGCTGGTCTTTCGCTTTCAGGCTTTGTAGGAGGAGTTCGACGGCCGTATGGGCCTTTCGGTCCAGGTCCTGGGTGATCGTTGTCAGCTTAGGGTTGGCGATGGTTGCGATTTCGAGGTTGTCGAAGCCGACGATGGATAGGTCGTCCGGCACGGTGCGTCCTGCCGTGCGGGCGCCTTCCATGATTCCGACCGCAAGCTGGTCAGCCGTTGCAAATACGGCCGTGACATCGCCGTATTCTGCGCAGAGCAGCCGCCCGGCTTCAATGCCTCTTGCGTGGCTGACGTCAGAGGTCAGCGCGACCGCAGGATCAGGTGTTATCCCGGCTTCTTCAAGGGCTTGCCTGTAGCCCTCATAGCGCTCTTTGACTACGCCGCGTTCGGTCGTATCCGGGCCCACGAATGCGATACGTTTGTGGCCCTTCTCGATAAGGTGCCGGGTCGCCAGGTAGCCACCTTTTCGGTCATTGAGGCGGACGTTCATGAAGTCTGCATTGGCAGCGTAGCTCTCAAGCACGACCAGCGGCGTGTCGAACGTGGCCCGCATCTTTTGGATCTGGCTGTCCAGAAAGCCTATGTAGATTGCACCGTCCAGGTTCCAGGATCGCAGCGTCCCTGAGGCCTCCTCAACGTCGGGAACCCCGCGCAGCAGCAAGTGATACCCGTTGTCGCGCAGCAAGCGCTCGATGATGCCGATGACGACCACGTTGTGGGTGCTGAGGACGATGCCTTCATCATCGGGGGCAGGCAACAGCACGCCAACGAGCTGAGAGGACCTGGCGACAAGGCTGCGTGCTGTGGCACTGGGGACGTAGTCCAGCCGCCTGGCAATTTGGGAGACTCTCTCGATGGTTGCCCGGGAAACCTTATCGTGCCTGCCATTGATCACATTGGAGACGGTCATGACCGTCACGCCGGCTTCCTTGGCGATGTCTTTGAGCGTGGCCATGGCCTTCACCCCCTCACCACCGCGGTACATATGACAGTCTCCATCGTACGGTCAGGCCCTCTCCCCCATTGACAGTCGCTGTAGCGCTTTGCTACATTTCCAGTATAACGCTAAACCTTCCTCCGCTTCGTGCGCCGATTGGTATAACGCTAAACGTGATTTGACGCACGTGAGCTGGCCGAGGGAAATCGTTGACAGCGCCGTCGGCTTTGGCCTCGGCGACCAATTTCGGAAGATGAAGGAGTCTTCATGCGTTCCCCAAAAATAGTTGCCCCAGGGTTTGCCCTCTTGGCTGCCCTTGGACTTCTCGCCACCGGCTGCAGCGGCGGAGGGACCAGCACGTCCCCGTCGGAGGCGGCCACATCGGCTGTCGCTGCACCTGATGCGTCATCATCCACTGCGGCCCCTGAGCGTGGCAATGCAGATCTGGTCATCTGGGCCACACAGGGCGCGGCCACCAGTCTGAAGCCTTTTGCCGAGAAGTTCGGTGCCGACAACGGTATATCCGTTGAGGTGCAGGGCATCGTCGGTGAGCTGCGCGCCCAGTACATAACGGCTACCAACTCTGGCAAAGGCCCTGACGTTATACTCACCGCCGCGGATGGCCTTGGAAATCTGATCCAAAATGCCGCTATCGAACCGTTGAACCTCAGCCCCGAAACGAAGTCAAAGTTCGTTGATGTCACTGTCGAATCCGTAACTTATAACGGGCAGATTTACGGCGTACCCCAAGCGGTGGACAATGTTGCGCTGATCCGTAACACCCAGCTCGTTCCGGAGCTCCCAGCCACGTTCGAGGATCTCGTCACGACTGGTCTGGAGCTGAAGAATCAGGGCAAAGTCACCGAGGCCCTCTCGCTTCCCGTGGGCCAAAACGGTGACTCCTACCACCTCCAGCCGCTGTTCACCTCTGCAGGCGGGTATCTGTTCGGCCAGAACGCTGACGGCAGCTACAACCAGGACGACCTGGGGCTGGACAAACCGGAATCCATCGCGGCCATGACCAAGATCCAGGAGTTCGCCAAGGCAGGGGTCCTGAAAACGTCCATCAGCGGAGACAACTCGATCGCGCTCTTCGCTGACGGCAAGGCCCCGTTCCTGGTTTCCGGTGGCTGGGCCCTCGAGGACCTCAAGAAGTCCGGCGTGAAATATGCAGTTTCGCCAGTCCCGGGAATCGGCGGAAAACCCTCGCAGCCCTTCGTGGGGACGCAGACGTTCTATGTCTCATCCAAGGCCAAGAACAAAACCTTCGCCGAAGAGTTTGTAACGAATTTCATGGTCAACAACCCCGACGTGGCGAAGTCCCTGTCCAAGACAGATGGGCGCGCACCTGCCTTGCTGGCAGCTTTCAATGACCTCGCCGCGAGCGACCCGGTCCTGAAGGGCTTCGGCGATTCCGCCGCCCAGGGCCAGCCCAGTCCCACATTCCCGGCCATGGCCGTCGCCTGGGATCCGTTCAGCAAAGCGGAAGCAGCGATCATCGGCGGTGCCGATCCTGCGTCGACATTGAAGGCAGCCGCCGACACCATCCGTCAGCAGATCAAGGCAGCCGGCTGACCTGAGACAACCGTGGTGGTCCGGCCCCTAAGGGGGCCGGACAGCCCCCGGCGTCCTTGAAAGGACACTCCATGACTTCACTCAAAGAACGGCCGGACGTGACCCCCGCCGGACCCTCGGACGGGCAGCGCCGGCGTAGCCTGCGTCCCACCTCCGGAACGGGCGGCTTCGGCCTGTTCGTGCGGTACTTCCTCCTTGCCGTGGTGCTCGCTGTGGCTATACAGGGCATCTCCATCACCATCGGCCAGGAACAATGGATCGCCGCAGCCGTCATCGCCGCAGCAACCCTGGTCGTCGTCGCCGTCTACGCCACCGGCCGTGCGATACCGCTGAAGTACCTGGTGCCGGGGATTCTGCTGATGCTGATGTTCCAGATCTATCCGGTCGCGTACACCTTTTACACCGCCTTCACCAACAGCTCGGACGGGCACACCGTATCCAAGGAAGAGTCCATCCGCTCCATCACGGTGGACGGCCAGATTCTGGAACAGCCCGGGAGCCCCCGCTACACCCTCTCCGTTGCGGTACCGTCAGGAAGCGACCCGGCCATCGCAGACTTCGTCTACCTTCTCTCCGACCCCGCCGGCACGGTCCAGAAAGGCGACAGCGACGGCCTGGAACCGCTCCCCGCCTCGGAGGTCACCTTGACAGGCGGAAAGGTCACCGCAGCGGAGGGCTATGACATCCTCAGCGGTGTCCAGGTCAACGCCAGGTCAGCAGAATTTGACGCCTTCCAAGTGCCGGCCGGTGACGGCGAGGCCGTGAAAAAGGTCGGACTCTCGCAGGCGCTCCTGGGCAAAATGCAGTACACCTACGATCAGGCCACTGACACCATCACTGACGCCTCAAACGGCAAGACCTACATTGCCCGCGATGCCAGCTGGGTTCCCGCGGACGGCCAAGGCCCTTCGCTCAACCCGGGCTGGCAGCAGTTTGTCGGCTTCGATAACTTCACCAGGATTATCTCCGACACAACACTGCGCAACAGCTTCCTCGGCATCCTCACATGGAACATCGCCTTCGCAGGACTGTCCGTGGCTTCGACGTTCGCACTCGGATTGCTGCTGGCCGTGGTCCTGAACAGGAAACTCATCGGGCAGCGGCTGACCAGGTCCCTGCTGCTGCTGCCCTATGCCCTGCCTGGCTTCATCACCGCCCTCGTCTGGGCCAGCATGTACAACACGGACTTCGGCCTGATCAACAACATGACCGGCCTGCATATCGACTGGCTGGGCGACCCGTTCTGGGCCAAAGCAGCACTGCTGCTGACCAACCTCTGGCTGGGCTTTCCCTACATGTTCATCGTCTGCACCGGAGCGCTGCAGTCCATCCCGGCCAGCCTCACCGAAGCAGCCACAATCGACGGCGCCTCACCCTGGCAGGCCTTCCGCGCGGTCACCCTGCCCATGCTGCTCACCGCTGTCGCACCCCTGCTCGTGGCCTCCTTTGCGTTCAACTTCAACAACTTCACCCTGATCTACCTGCTCACCAAGGGCGGTCCGTTCGCACCGGACAATCCACAGGCGGGGGCCACCGATCTGCTGATCAGCTACACCTACCGGCTCGCCTTCGGCGGAGGCGGAGCACAGTTCGGCTTCGCCGCGGCGATCTCGATCTTCATCTTCATCATCGTCGCCCTCATGTCCATCTCCACCTTCCGCCGTACTCAGGCACTGGAGGAAAACAGCCAATGACCACCCTGAATACCTCCCTGCCCACGCCCGCAGCCGGACCCGAAACGCCCAGACGCCGGACCGGATCCGGGATCCACGGATCCTGGTGGCAGCGCGACGGATGGCGCTACCTCGTTGCGCTGCTGGCGCTTGTCTTCGCAGTCTTCCCGATCCTGTTCATCATCTCCGCAGCCCTGAACCCGATTGGCACCCTCCAGAGCACCTCCGTCATCCCCACCGCAGCCTCCATAGAAAACTTCACCAAGCTCTTCGCCACCCCCGGCCTCGAATTTGGCAACTGGTTTATCAACTCCGTGGTCGTCGCCGTCAGTGCCACCGTGGCCACGGTTCTGATTTCCGGCGCCGCAGCCTTCGCATTCTCCCGCCTGCGCTTCCGCGGCAGACACCAGTTCCTGCTGGGACTGCTCCTTTTGCAGATGTTCCCTTCCCTGCTTGCACTCATTGCCCTGTACTTGATGTTCGTGCAGATCGGGGACATCTTCCCGGCACTGGGCCTGAACTCCTCCTGGGGACTGATCCTGGCCTACCTCGGCGGCGTCCTTGGCGGCAACGTGTGGCTCCTGAAGGGCTACTACGACACGGTCCCGCGCGAACTTGATGAAGCGGCCAGGATCGACGGGGCCTCCCATGCCCAGACGTTCTTCCTGATCGTCTTGCCCCTGGTCAAACCCATCCTCGCCACCGTCGCGCTCTTGACCTTCGTCGGGACCTACGGAGAAGTTCTCCTCTCCTCGGTGTTCCTTACCGCCAACGAGTCCAAGACTCTCGCGGTCGGACTCTTCGGCCTGATCGATGGCCAGCGCAACACCAACTTCGGCGTCTTCTCCGCCGGGGCGCTGCTGGCGTCCCTGCCGGTCCTGGCCATGTACCTGGGCCTGCAGCGCTACCTCGTCGCCGGCGCAACCTCCGGCTCCGTAAAGGGCTGAACCGCCCCTTACCCACCACTGTCCCGCCGGCGCCACCCCATCGGTGGGCCTCAGACGGGAACTTGATCGCTGACAAGGCTTACTATGACTCTCACATCTGAAAAAAACCGCCTCGAAACCGAACGCCTAGCACCGCATCTGCGGCTTACAACCGATCCGGCCGCCGCTGAAACGTCCGTCATCCGCGCTGACCGGTACCGGTTTACCATCCTGACCTCCCGAATGATCCGGATGGAATACAGCGAGGACGGCACCTTCGAAGACCGCGCCTCCCAAATGGCGCTAAACCGCCGGTTCGACCAGCCCGAATTCCGCGTCATTGACGAAGCCAGCCACCTGCAAATCATCACAGAACACCTGCACCTGACCTATGACAAGAAGCCCTTTTCCCCTAACGGCCTCACCATCCAGGTCAGGGGCAACCTCAGCGCCTATCACAGCCTCTGGCGGTACTCCGAAGCCGGCGAGAACCTCGGCGGAACCGCCAGGACCCTGGACAACGCCGATGGCGCCGTGCCCCTGGAACCGGGGCTAATGTCCCGCAACGGCTACGCCGTAATCGATGACAGCGCCACCCTGCTTCTCGAAGACGACGGCTGGTTCTCACCAAGACCCGGCCAGGGCCAGGACCTGTACTTCTTCGGCTACGGTCGCCACTACCGCGACTGCTTGCAGGACTTCTACCGCCTGACCGGCAACACCCCGATGATCCCCAGGTTCGCCCTCGGGAACTGGTGGAGCCGCTACTACAGGTACACAGCCGCCGAATACAAAGAACTCATCGGCCGTTTCAAAACCGAGGAAATCCCCTTCTCTGTCGCCGTCCTGGACATGGACTGGCACCACGTGGACATCGACCCGAAGCACGGAAGTGGCTGGACCGGCTACACCTGGAACACGGACCTGTTCCCGGACCCGGACGAATTTACGCACTGGCTGCACGAAAACGGCCTGCGGCTGACCCTGAACGTCCACCCTGCCGACGGAGTCCGAGCCCACGAAGACACCTACGCCGCCGTGGCCCGCACCCTCGGCCTGGACCCGGCGGAAGAACACCCAATAGTTTTCGACGTCACCGACCCTGCCTTCCTCAAAGCCTACTTCGAGGAACTCCACCACCCGCTCGAGGAGCGCGGCGTGGACTTCTGGTGGCTGGACTGGCAATCCGGAAGCCACTCCAAAGTGCCTGGCCTCGACCCGCTCTGGGTGCTTAACCACCTGCACTTCCTGGACAGCGCACGCGACGGCAAACGTCCTCTCACCTTCTCCCGGTACGCCGGGCCCGGCAGCCACCGCTACCCCGTCGGATTCTCCGGCGACACGATCGTGACCTGGGAATCCCTGAATTTCCAGCCCTACTTCACCGCCACCGCCTCCAACATCGGGTACGGATGGTGGAGCCATGACATCGGCGGCCACATGGGCGGATACAAGGACGACGACCTCGCAGTCCGATGGACCCAGTTCGGGGTGTTCTCCCCCCTCATGCGGCTGCACAGCTCCGCAAGCCCATTCACCGGCAAAGAGCCCTGGCGCTTCCGTACGGGCGCGGGAGAAATCATGAAGGACTACCTCCGACTCCGACACCAGCTCATACCGTATCTGCACACCATGAATCACCGCGCCTCGTACGACGGTCTGCCGCTGGTCCAGCCGATGTACTACGAACACCCGGACAACCAAGCAGCCTATGAGGTGCCTAACCAGTACCTGTTCGGCACGCAGCTGATGGTCTGCCCGATCACCTCTCCCCAGAAAACGCCCCTTAACCTTGGCAAAACCAAGGCGTGGCTGCCCGAAGGGACCTGGATCGACTTCTTCACCGGCATGATCTACCGCGGCGACCGCTCCATCTACCTCTACCGCCGCCCGGAGCACATTCCCGCACTGGCACTGGCCGGTGCCATCATCCCCCTCACCGAGCGAAGCGAAGCCAGCAACGGAACAGCCAACCCCACGAGCCTAGAACTTCGGATCTTCGCAGGCGCCTCAGGGTCATTCGACTTGATCGAAGACGACGAAACAGAACCAATGTCAGCCCCGGAACCGGCCCGCACCGGCATGGAGCTGGACTGGGAAGCCGGGACTTTTACCGTCTACCCTGCGGTTGGCCACACTTCAGCGCTCCCGGCACGGCGGAACTATGACCTGTCGTTCACCGGCTTCGCTGCCCCGCGAAATGTCGCCGTCACCAGCTCAGGACGGCCTCTGGAGTACACACTCACGACCAACCACGCCACCAACACCACCACCATCCGCGTAGAGAACGTCGCTACCGAAAACGGACTCCAACTCACCTTTGAGAGCGGCATGAATCTGGCAATGAATGAAGCCCCCGTCCGCGCGCTTGAACTTCTCACCGACGCCCAGATCGACTTCCACCTCAAAGACAGCATTTTCAAGAAGATCCAGGAGTGTCCGGACCCTGCCCTGTTGATCAGCCACCTTCAGTCCATGAACCTTGAACCTGACCTGATGGGAGCACTGACCGAAATCTTCCTGGCCTAACTACGAGTAAGTACGCTGCTTACGGCGTCGAACTTCGAACCCTGTATGAAGAAGCGCAGGGCTATACCGCCCTACTTATCCGACCCAGCGAGTTGAGCAAGTCATGAACATGCAAGATGTGGAACCCATCGATATCAAGGTCCGCGACGGGGCTTCCATGGACCGCTGCATCACTGCGGCGGTGGACCGGATGATCGAGAGCGCCAGGCGGCAACGGACGCACGGCATCTTGGTGACCCGGCTCGGAAACGGACACTTCGTCGTCGGCCTCAGCAATGCAGTCCCTTTTGGCTACACGTATCAACTCGATTCCCGACGCCAAACCGCTTGACTGACTGCAGACACTGTTCCGGCCCTTCCATCCGGTCGGTCCCAAAGATACCCGGGAGACGCGCCTCACCATGGACCTGCCAGCCGGGCGGTACGAATATAAGGCCGCACTCAACGGCAATTGGGATGAAAATTACGGAGCAGACGGGGTACGAAATGGCTCAAACATCGTGCTGGAGCACCCAGGCGGTTCCGTTACATTCCGATACGACAATGCCACGCACCTGCTCAGTGCGGTATCCGGAACCCAGTAGCCGACGGACCTAGCCACAGTAACCAACGGTGAGCTAGGTCCGCTCCTTCAAAAATGCAACGTGGGCCCCTCCAACCCGGCCGAAGATGGCGTGGGATGGTTTGGAAGCGGCCCCACGGTGTGTGCCACCTTTCCCGAGTAATACGCGCGGCCGTGAAATAACCAGACCAAATCACCAGCAACAACGCGCATTAATAAGAAAAAGGATCATACCGTTGTCCACCATCGCCTCTCCGGCAAACTCCTCAAAATCCGAGCGCATGGCCGACCCCAAACTGGTGGCGCCAGGCCTCGGTCTACCAGATCTACCCCCGCAGTTTCTCTGATTCCAACGGTGACGGCATCGGTGACATCAACGGCATCACCGCCAAGGTCCCGTATCTGAAGGATCTGGGAATCGACGCGGTATGGCTGAGCCCTTTCTACCCTTCAGCTCTCGCCGACGGCGGCTATGACGTGGACGACTACCGTAACGTTGATCCGCGGCTCGGTACGCTGGAGGACTTCGGCGCCATGGCTTCGGCCCTTCAGGACGCCGGTATCAAGCTGATTGTGGACATCGTGCCCAACCACTCCTCGAACCGCCATGAGTGGTTTCAGGAAGCCCTCGCATCGCCTAAGGGGTCCCCGGCCCGCGACCGCTACATCTTCCGCGACGGACTGGGCGACAACGGTGAGCTGCCGCCGTCGGACTGGGACTCCGTGTTCGGGGGCCCGGCGTGGGAGCGCATTACAGAACCGGACGGAAGCCCAGGGCAGTGGTACATGCACATCTTCGCGAAGGAACAGCCGGACTTTAACTGGGACCACCCCGAGGTCCGTGAAGACTTCCTGAAGACCTTGCGCTTCTGGTCCGACCGTGGCGTGGACGGTTTCCGCATCGACGTCGCCCATGCCTTGACTAAGAATCTCGAGGAGTCCCTGCCCAGCAAGGCAGACCTCGAAGCCCAGGGCGAGGCGCTTTACCTTGCCGGTTCACATCCGTACTGGGACCGCGATGAAGTCCACGGGATCTACGCCGAGTGGCGGAAGGTCTTCAACGAATACAATCCGCCGCGCACTGCCGTTGCCGAGGCGTGGGTGCACGCGGACCGCCGGGCCCGTTATGCCAGCCCTGAGGGGCTGGGCCAGGCTTTCAACTTCGACCTGCTGCAGGCAGACTTCGACGGCGCCCAGTTCCGGAAAATCATCACCAAGAACCTCGCCGAGGCTCAGGCCTCCGGCGCTTCCTCCACGTGGGTGTTCTCCAACCACGACGTCGTCCGGCACGCCACCCGCTACGGGCTCCCCGTGTCCGGGCCTTCCGCCGAGGGCGAGATCATGGCAGGCCAGGCCGGAAAGCAGTGGCTGCTCGCCGGCGGCAAGCAGGAGGATGTCGACGTCGAACTCGGCCTGCGACGCGCCCGCGCCGCATCATTGCTGATGTTCGCCCTCCCGGGTTCCGCATACCTGTACCAGGGTGAGGAACTGGGCCTGCAGGAAGTCGGCAGCGAAATCCCCGACGCAGAGCGCCAGGACCCGGCCTTTTTCCGCAACAAAGGCGTGGAAATCGGCCGCGACGGCTGCCGTGTCCCCTTGCCTTGGACAGCGTCGGGCGACTCGTTCGGTTTCGGTGCAGCCGGCGCCCACCTGCCGCAGCCGGAATGGTTTGCCGGCTACTCAGTGGAAGCCCAGGAAGGGCAGGAGGACTCGACCCTGTCCCTCTACCGCCGGGCGCTGGCCCTGCGGTCACAGCTGCAAACCGCCGAAACCCTGGAATGGCTGGAGACCGGCCGGACCGACGTCGTGGCCTTCCGACGCCCCAACGGCTGGACCTCGGTCACGAACTTCGGCACAGAAACCGTCGAGCTGCCCGCCGGCGAGGTTCTGGTCTCCAGTTCGCCACTCGAAGCGGACTCCCTGCCCGGTGCGACCACTGCCTGGCTCCAGCCGTAGCCGTACCGGGCACTGGACAGCCTCCCGGCGCCTAGGCGCCGGGAGGCACCTCCTTGCCATGCCGCCGAACCGAGCAGCACGAAGAAATACCCGAACAACGCCTCCGGCCATGCCCCCATAACTATGCAAAGGAAACGTGATGACACGACCCTCAACCGCTATCACCGACGTGCCGTCCGGACTAGGTTTTCGGATAGGAATCGATGTCGGCGGGACGTGGATCAAGGGTGCAATCATCAGCATGAGTAACGGCACCCCGGTCAGCGGCGTCCGTCAACTCCGGACACCTACCTCCGGCAGACCCGATGCAGTCGCAGACACCTTGTCCCAGCTCATAGATGAGCTGGGATCCGAAAGCCCTGGGCAGACCGACCCTGCTGTCGGGGTCGCTATCCCCTCGATAGTCCAGCATGGAGTGGCCAGGTCGGCAGCAAACATGGACGACAGCTGGATCGGACTGGATGTTCAGGCTTACTTGCGGGAACGGCTCGGTCGGCCCGTTTGCGTCGTGAATGACGCTGACGCAGCTGGTATGGCAGAAACCCATTACGGCGTGGGGAAGGACAAACACGGCGTTGTCCTGGTCCTTACCTTGGGAACGGGCATCGGATCAGCACTCATAGTTGATGGAAAGCTTGTACCCAATTTCGAGCTGGGCCATTTGGAGATTGACGGCTACAAGGCAGAATCCCGGGCATCGGCCATCGCCCGCGAAAATGAAGGCCTTAGCTGGGTGGAGTACGCCGACCGGCTGCAACAGTATCTGTCACATGTGGAGTTCCTTTTCTCACCTGACCTGATCATCATCGGTGGGGGAATTTCGGCATGCAGCAACGAATACCTGCCACGCCTGTCACTCCGTGCCCCGGTTATCCCGGCCAGCTTGGAAAACTCTGCGGGCGTCGTGGGCGCTGCCTTGCAAGCAACGACCAGCTAGCCCAATAATTTCGGCTTGTCTGTCGGAGCCACTCTTTTGTCGCAGGATTCCATTGATCCTCATCGGATGCCTTTAAACAATGAGCGCGGCTTGGGCCAGTGATTCCAAGCGATTTCCTGAGGTCTTCACCGAACCTTAGCCTTCCGATCTCAATGTCCTCAAAGACTTCGGTCAGCTGTA
Source organism: Arthrobacter sp. OAP107 (assembly GCF_040546765.1). NCBI lineage: Bacteria > Bacillati > Actinomycetota > Actinomycetes > Micrococcales > Micrococcaceae > Arthrobacter > Arthrobacter sp. OAP107. The sequence goes on from NZ_JBEPOK010000002.1 coordinate 108,281, forward strand.
CCAGTTCCCCGTGGGACAGGAAGCCATTGAGACGGGTTGACCAGACCTTGTGTAGACCCAGTCCGAAGGACGCGCCGGAACTCCACCGCAACGCCTCCAGCACCCCCGACTGCTGCCAGCGTGTTCTCTGACCTTCCCATCAGCCTGAACTACACCCCCAACCCAACGACAAGAAACTATTTGCAACCCCTGAAGGCTGTCTCGCCTTCAACGACTCCTTGTCTTGCCGGTGGCGTCATCGCCGTCTACGTCATAGGCCAGAAAAACCTCATCGCAGGAAAACACCGCTGGTGCATAGCGACCGGAACAACGAAAGGAAACCCCAATGACCGTAACCTCTCCGCTGCCCACGTCCCTGAGCCATCCACCATCGCTTCCTCTGCGAATCCTTCAGGTAGGACTCGGAGGATGGGGGCGTTCCTGGGCAGCCGAACTCAAGAAGCACCCAACCCTCCTGAGCACAGTGGGCTATGTCGACGTGGTACCCGAGATGCTCAAGCTGCTGAGCGCCGACGTCGAAACCGATCCTTCCCTTTGCTTTGCCTCACTTACAGAAGCCATCGCAGCTACCGATGCAGAAGCCGTTCTGGTAACGACGGCATTGCCCGGCCATGCGGCGGTAGCCATCGAAGCCCTGTCCGCAGGCAAGCACGTGCTGGTCGAGAAGCCCATCGCGGCCACACTCAGCGACGCAGAGCAGATGGTGGAGACGGTTGCAGCCTCCGACCGGCTACTGATGGTCAGCCAGAATTACCGCTTCTACCCCGCGGCGCAGACAGTTTCCCGGCTCGTCCGGGAAAAGGCACTTGGTGACATCGGCTCAGTGACCGTGAAGTTCCGGAAGTACGCCAACAGCGCTCCGATCGGCACTAACCGCCACTACGGACTGGCCGACCCGCTCCTCATGGACATGTCCATTCACCACTTTGACCTCATGCGGTACATCACCAGCCAGGAGCCTGTGCACATCGACTGCCACGCCTGGAATCCCCCGTGGAGCAAGTTCATGGACCCCGCTGCTGCCATGGCCACCCTGGTCTTCGACGGCGGAGCCGTCGTCAACTATCAGGGAAGCTGGGTGAGTACCGAACAGGAGACTCTCTGGGCTGGGGAGTGGCTGATCGAATGTTCCGGAGGCACGATCGAATGGACAGGACGGGCGGACACCGGTACGGCCTCGGATGCAGTCATCGTGCGCCCCTTGAACGGGCCTGTCGAGGTCCTCACCCTTCCGAGGATGGACACGTTCGACCGCGTCGGATCGCTTTCGGAGTTTCGATCGGCTATCCGCGAAGGGCGTCCTCCCGTGACGAGTGGGCAGGCAAACCTCCCCACTCTCGCAATGACTCTCGGCGCAATCGAATCATCCAAAACAAACATGCCACAGGACATCCGTTCGCTCCTTCGTGCCACGGACTCTACAGCAGCAACCCAAGGAAAAATCTGATGCCAAAAGTCACAGTCTGGAACGAATTTCGCCACGAAAAAGACAACCCCGAAGTAGCCGCGATTTATCCGGACGGCATTCACACCACGATTGCCGCCGCGCTGCGTGGGCAGGGAATCGATGCTGCGACCGCAACCCTCGACGAACCGGAGCACGGACTTAGCCCCGAAGTTCTGAAGTTCACCGATGTACTCGTCTGGTGGGGTCACGGTGCACACGATGAGGTCGACGACATTGTGGTGGATCGTATCCAGCAGCGCGTCCTCGACGGCATGGGACTGATTGTGCTGCACTCCGGGCACGGATCGAAAATTTTTCGACGCCTGATGGGCACCAGCTGCAATCTCAAATGGAGGGAAAGCACGGACAGCGAGGTCCTCTGGAACGTCGCACCCGGACACCCGATCACTGAAGGCGTGGAAGAGAGCCTCATCCTGGACCAGGAAGAAATGTACGGCGAATTCTTCGACATACCCACCCCGGACGCCTTGGTCTTCGTCAGCTGGTTTACAGGCGGGGAGGTATTCCGCAGCGGGGCCTGCTACCAGCGCGGCGCCGGAAAGATCTTCTACTTCCGCCCGGGCCATGAAACGTACCCCACCTATCACCACAAGGGCATCCAGCGCGTCATTGCCAATGCCGCGCGCTGGGCTACCCGCAACCACGAGGTGGCACATCAATTCGGGAACCCCGCGCCGCTGATGCTTCCAACTTCTGAACAACACGCCACCCCGAGGCAACGACAGAACAACGACTACGAGACCGCCGACATCAGGTGATCTGCAGCGCCTGTTAGGTGCGCGGTGACTGTCGGGTTCGCACCTACTAGGACTTCTCCGAACTGCCGATGTGTCCTGATCGCTTCTTGAGCAGATTCGTAGACGACGTCATGCGCGTGCTGCCGGCCGATGGCGTGACCGAGTGAAAGCATGACGGCTTCCGAGGAAACGAGCCCGTGAGTGATTTCCAGGTTGGTCCGCATGCGATCCTCGTCAATCTCCAGATCGCTGAGGATTAGCGTCAGCCGTGCCAGCAGGTCCCCTGTGAGAATGATGGCCCGGCTCAGGGCGTCGTCCATCATCGCGGTGTTGCGTCAGCGGGCTGGATCTCGGTCAACGCCTCATTGAAGCCGGCCCGCTCCCCGATGGCATCATTTGCCACAGCGACAGCATCGCCTGACAACATCGGCGGAGCAGCCCTCTGGGAGCCACCCCACTAACCAGCGTCGACACCAAAGGCGAAGCCTTGGGACGCCGCGCGGCACGTATGCTGCTCGAGCGGATCCATGAACCCGGCTCACCGCTTCGATCGACAAAACAAATACCGGAACTGGCCATCAGACAATCCTGCGGCTGCCACTAAAACAGCCTGCTGCTGCTTGGCGCTCCGGCCCCGGCTACCGCGCCATTCAGCGTCGCAAAATCGGCCCCGCTTAGCGTCGATGTACACGTGCACCGTCCGATTGAATTACACCCCAGCCTGACGTCAGGATGAGGTGTCAAATGCGTCAGGATAGGGCTCGTATTCTTATTGCTTGACGACCCGAGGGAAGAGTCTTAGGGCTCAACCTGACACTATTTTCGCCCACCGCCTCAGCCGTCCTGAGAAGTTCTAGACCCGCCCCGGTGCGTATGAAAGGCTCCATACATCCCTGCATCAGTGGCGGTGGGCGCGATCATGAAGCGTAGAGGAACCGATTAGTCCCCTATTTCATTCGCGATGGTTTGGTCCGGCTGCCGGGCACTTGAACCGTGATGATGTGTCGTGGGACCGGGTCCCCCTCGATATCAAAAGTTGTGTGATCGATGAGTGCACTTAGATGGGGGACTGGACCGGAGCTATCAAAGGCCTTGTGTCGCAGGGCGACGAGGAATCCAACCCTGATGTCTGTTCCCTGGTATGCCGCCGCTTGCTTGAGATAAGCAGTCTTGTCGGCCAAGGGCACCTTAGTGGAGTCCGTTTTCATCTCTACATGGATCGCAAAGCCGTCAAACTTCAGACGCAGGTCCACACGACCACCACCTACATGCTGCACTTCGAACTCGGTGATCGACCCAAGTTCACTGCTGGCCAAGTAGTTGTACAAATCCCTGTGGATGGCATCTTCATTGGCCGCAGGATCAAAAAGGTATGAGTACAGATCAGACTGAGCGTTTGTCCGAGTGGTCACGAACCTAATCATCAGTCGCAGCAATACGTCGACGGCCGAGGCGGCTCTGCCTTGGTAGTCCTGACTGGAGCCGAGGGCTGCCCTGATTTTCGACCAAACTTGCGCTTCGACAAGATTGAGGCTGTGCCTTCCGGTGTTTGCATCGTCTATTGCTTTAGCAAGTACGGCCAGGGCCTCCCCGCTCACTCTTCTGAGTTCTTCCGTCTCTGGTCCTGGCGGGAGCAACTGGTTAAGGGGTGGCGGTAACGGGACTCTGACCGCACCGCCGTCTTCTTTTTCCGGTTCAGCCCCCCTTAGAGCATGAACTCGCGCAGCGTTGAGGACGTTATGCGCGACCCTCAGCTGCTCGGAAAGGCGTTCCGGCGGCTCATCCAGCGCATCTGCCCGCTCCTGGAGGGCATGGACATGATCCTCAAGATTGCTCATCAGACCAGCAGTACGGGCAAAACCGGACTCAATTACCGGCTGTATGAAATCGAGTAGAGCCTCCGAGTCGGTACTTAGACGGGCTACGGCAATGGAGCGTGAACCTGTATAAATCTGCAGCAAGTTGTCGACTACAACTTCCGCCTTGTAAAAGCTGCTACGTGCGAACTCCACGCGCATCCTGCCAAGGTCATCGGCAAGTCGCTGCCAGGCTAGAAGCGCCGATCGTTTCGAATCGCTATACCAGTGGTTCAATCCAGCTGAAGCGAGGTTTAGCTGCCGGATGCGCTGCGCGAGATCGTCTAGGGATTGCGCTTCCAACTGGGTCATCGATAAGGAATCCACGTTTGGCTCTGCGCCTGACTCCCGAATGAACCCTCGCAGAATGTTTACGACCTGGAGCAGGATGTCAGCGTCCTCCCGATCGTAGGAATCGGCCGCAAGGTTCAAGTAACGGGCAGATTCGTGAAGACAGTCCGCCATCGTTGTAAGGCTTGGAGAACGAAGAGCCCGAACCAGTTCGATGCCAGCTAGTATCCAGGCGGCATCCGAAGCTACGTCATTCGGGTCCGCACCCGGCCACGGCGTCCCACTGGATGGCTTCATCCCTGCGACACAGTGGACGACTTCAACCAGTTCTTCAGCGTGTGGCCAGTAATCGACGGCAGTACTTATGGCACGAATAATTGCCGTTGCAAGGGGTTTGGGCACGGGCGCATTAAACCTGTCTAGGCGGGCAAGCAGGCCAAAAGGACGCGCAACTCCTGACACAGTCAGTCTGGTCAAAGCGTCCAGAGCGTCCGCGGCTCGAAGCGTGGCTTGGGGAGTCTTATCCGTCAGTTCGTGTAACGCATCAACTATGCCTTCGAGTGACCTCGTAAGAGCCGCGCCAATCATGCTCAGGGCGGTGGGGCTGGTAAGGAGAATGCCCAAGCTGTCGGCAAAAATGGCCGGGCTTCTGGTTGCTGATACGGCATCAATGATGGAGCGAAGGGCCGCGACTTTAGCATCGCTTTGGTTATCGGGTACTGCTACATCTCTGACGACCAATTTAATAAGCAGGACTAGCCAAGGATTGTCCGCTAGTGTGGTTCCCTCGGCGGCGATTCGTTCCCAGCTGCCGATAGTTTTAAGAGAATCGGGGGCAGGAGTCTTTCCGCGCGCCCCGACCAGTAAAGCCTTGAGGTCGTCTGCGAGGGTATCTGATCGCTCGCCAGTCATGTTGCGCCCCCTGCCGTGACGAGAGCTTGTGTATGAGGCTTCTCAAAGCTGACACACACTAGCGCTGCTACCACACGTAGTTATCGCCCTCGGCAACGATTCGACTTGCCGGGGGAAGAAGATCAACCAAGGGGGAAGTGTTTCGGGTTGCAACGAATATCTGCATCTCGGCTTCCTCGGTTACAGCGATGAGGGCTTCTACCATCGTTGCCAAGTCCGAATCCGGCATCTCTTCTGCGGCTGGCGAGTCCAATATCAGCAGCCCGGGGTGCCTGCCTATGTTCTCTACAAACCCATGCCTAATTAGCGCAATGGCTGTAGCGATTTTTACGCGTAGCTTTTCACCTTCGGTGATGCCGCTGAAGGTTGTGTCCTCTCCACCTTTCGTTAGGCGCATATTCGCTGCGCCGTCGAGCTTAATGTTCTTGATGTTTTCTGCGCCAAAACTCGCGACCAACGCTCTCGATGTCGGCGGATATGTTCTTGAGGAGTGGGTCTTGGCCCTCCTTCAGCCATTGCTTGAGAATTGTCTCCGTGGCGTCTGCCACGGCAGCCTGCACGGGGTCGATTGGATCGGAGCTTTTCGGATCGCTGGAAGCGGTCAAAGCGTCAAGAGCCCCCTCGGCGCGGGCGAGGTCGAGTTCTAGGTTTCTGTGTTCATCAAGCTCTGTGAGTAGCGCCGCTCCTGCTTCCGCTTTCGCTGCTGCATCGTCGCGCTGACCGCGGAGCTTATCGATTTGGGCTACCAACGCAGCGGCTGTTGTCTCCGCGGCTTCCAAGGCTGCCCCGGTCGCTTCAATTTCGTCTGGTGAATCTTCTTCGTCTGAGTCGTCACCTACCGACTGCGGTGCTGCCAGTCCGGCGATGAGGGTCGAAGTGACCTCGGACGGGACCGACGAGGCAACGATAACGTTGGATTGAAATGCATCCAGGTTTAGATCGCTGGAGCACACGGAGCACTCATGCTTATCAGGTTCCGCAGCACGGCGTTCGGCGGTTACTTCCCCCGCGCAGCGAGGGCACTTCGTCGGTCGCATACGGTGGAAAAACTTGGTTGCCAAGACATTTTCATGGTGAGTATGGGCACGGGCCTTAGCCGCTCGCAGCTGCTGACGCGCCGTCTCAACGAGCGATGACTGGGCGATCAGTTGCGTCTCGATCTCATGAACCTGGCGGGATAGCTCGGAGGCAAGTTTCGCGGCTTGAATCGTCGCTTCGACGTCCGGCGTCTCGGGCGGTAGTGAACCCTTTTTGGACTTTAAGTCCTTTACCTTCTCCAAAATTTTTAGCCGATTTCCCTCAAAGGCGTCGGCTGCCGCCTTTGCTTTGTCGGAGGCGGCTGATCGTTCCGCATCCATTCCCCGACGTGCCGTCGACGCTGCGGCCAGGGCCGGCGCCCAGTCAGTTCCCACGAACATCTGCATCATTCGCACGGCAATGGTCTGTTCATTTCCAACTATTGGGTCCAGTTGACTGGCGCGTACGACGAAGGCACTTGAGTAGGATGGCCAAGCGTGCACACGGGCCTTCACGTCCGTCCAGACCGGGATGCTTTCTAAGCGCAACCTGTTCATCATCAAATGACCAATGACGCTTTCGAAGTCGTCCCCATTGAAAGTCCCGAGAAGCGCAGGTTTGTCAGCTCCACCCACGACGCCCAGCTTTTCGATCTTGCCGGTTGCGACGCCGTTGACGGCATCAAAGGAGACTCGAAGTCTTTCGGCGCCAACCGTCCAGTCAGCCTCAACGTGCTCAATCCATCGCTGGATATCGGGCTGGAACCGCGCGCACCGGCCTGTCAACGTCCACATCAGGACATTGAGGACCGTGGACTTGCCCCGGAGGTTCCTTCCCGAGCCGATTCCATTGACCCCGGCCTGAGGCTTCCACTCGAATTGAAATGGCACATGCACCGTTGGTACTGCGCGGTCGTCACTAGCAAGAACGTCGTTTACGGGCTCCTCGACGAATGGAAGGGTGTCTTCTTCCTGGACGCCGTGGGTTGCGGCATCTGGGTGGGCAGGAGGGAGATGCTTCGTTCCACTGAACTGGAGTCGGGTTAAACGCAGCGGAACGGGGACGGCCTTGGTGGACGATGTAGGTACTCCAAGGTCGACGAGAATCTCGTCGACCTGATGGGAAGTAAGGATGTGCCGTCGCGCTTTCTGCCGCTTCGCAAGCAGCTTCACGACCTCGTCAGCAAGAACGCTCATAGCCCACTTTGTCCTGTTCCACTCTTGCTCTCCAAGTTCGTCGTTTTCGCCTGCAGGCCGTGTAAGCGTTCTCGCACTCTTGATGCGATAGGGGCAATGGTCAGACCCAGCTCAGTGCCAGCGTATGTGGCCTGCTCATACTGCCGCTCCTTGAGGCGCTTGCCCACGTCCGTACCAGCAACCAAAGCTACAAGCCTCACTTGCTTTCCGTACCATCCCAATACAGGATCGCTAGCCAGTTCCGCAGCGGCATTCGCACCAGCTTGCGTCAAGTAGAACTGGTTTCGCCTTCTTACCTGGTTCGCCTACTCGCGTCAGAGAAGCAAGGCCGTATGTCTCCAGCAGCGTAAAGGCGTCGTCGAGCTGTTCGTATGCTCCGAAGAACCAACGAGGCATGGGGTACCAGTGAAGGTCTGGTTCCGGGTCGTCGAGCAACGCTTGGGCAGCAGCCAAGAAGCTGTCGTCAATCTTGCCATTCTCAACCATCCCAACGAGTTCGTCCGCAAGGTAATCCGGATTTCGCATCCAGAAGTCCATAGCCTGGAGACGTAATTCGCTGCGTATTACAGTCACCGCGCCCGGGGGTCCCTCCCCGTTAATTGGATCTCCGCACTCAGCCAGCAGAACTAGCAGCCGGATAGCGTGCTGAGTGCGCGTGGCAGAGGGCCGCTCCCCAAGGCCCGAAACATCCGCTGTCGCTACCACTCCACCCCCATAATCGCAGCGACGAAGCTGCCTTTTCCGTAGTTTACCGCGTGGGTCAGCGCCGCACCGCAAAGGCGCAATTGATGTCCGTTGCCCACAGCCGGGGACAATCCTGATGGGTTATCCACCGCTACTGCTGCTGAGGGAGCTTTCCCGATGGCTCCCGATTTCCAGCGTGGATAACCCGGATTGACCCCAACTATGGACAACCCGTGTGGTCACCTTGAGCGATAGCCAGCAACAGGCCGGTTTAGAACAGCCCCGTGGGCGGTTCCTCGCAGGGTAGTGGGGCGAGTTTGGAGCGATGACCGTCGTCGGGGCTGCAGCCTTTGAATGGCCCGTCTGTTGAGAGCAGAACTGACATGTGGTGGTCTGCGTGGTCGCGCCACCACACGCTCATTCCGGTGGTGCCATCCAGGCGCAGGAATTCCCAGGCCCGCCAGAGCGCTTCGAGACGGCTGATGGCTTCGGCGTGCTTCCACCATTGCGGGCACCAGGTCACACCGCCCTGCACGTTGAGTTGCCGGCGGTAGCTGCTGGCCAGTTTGTTGCTTACGAATGCGGCGACGCTCGGGTAGAACAGCTCCGGGGCGTCCGAGTCCTCCTCGGCCGGCTCGGCGGGGGCAGTAGTGCCCTCCAGCTCATCGTCCCACTCCCCCAGCCCCTCACTCATGAGAGGCACCCGCGGCAATCCACCGGCTGCCGGCCGCGGCCGCCGGCTTGTTCGCAGGGTCGTGTGCGGCGAGGGAGGCCCGCACCGCGTCAGCCTGCGAACCGCTCATCCACGGCACTGTCTCCAGCAGTGCAGCGGGGGCGCCGGAGGCGAACATGATGGCACGGCCGCGAGGGAACGCGGCCAGGTCCGAGACGTCCAGGGTGCGTTCCTTGCGGTCATCGTCGTGGCTGTAGGAGGTGCCTTGTTTGGAGCGGCTTCTGGTCATGTTGGAGTAGCGGTATTCGCCGACGAGCTGGGCGAGTTCGTTGAGGAATTCGGCTTCGGCCACGCCGCCGCCGTAGACCTTGATGTTGGAGGCGCTCCAGAGTTTGCGCATCCCGTCGCGGCCCCACACTTCAACGCCTTGGGACCAGGACTGGAGGATGGTCATCAGGACGATGCCGCGGGAGCCGTAGTGGCTGTAGAGGTTCGGCAGTTCTCGCCAGCGGCAGACGTTGGCTGCTTCGTCCAGGACACCGACCATGGGCGTGGCCAGCCGGCCCCCGGGCGAGTGGACGGCGAGCTCTTCGGCGGCCTCGACCGTGGCAACGGTCAGCGCCGTCACCAGCGGGCCGGCAGTGCCTTTGCCTTCCTTTGAAAGGCTGTACAGCGTGCCCTTGGACCGGACGAACTCTGCCGGATCGAACTGGGGCCGCTCGTCCTTCTCCCCCTGCGGGGTCACCCAGCGGGCCACTTGGCGGTTGGTGAGGCAGGACGCCATCTGCAACGCCGTGCCGTACACGCCGCCGCGCTGCTTCTCGGGTGCGTTGATGACGCCGCCGACGGCGTTGGAGGTCTGGGCGAAGCCGTGGGCTTTGAGGATGTCCACTGCTTCATCATCAGCGGGACGGGTCAGCCAGGTGTGCACCTGCGTGATTGGCCGGTCGTCGAGGGCTGCGGCGAGCAGGAGCCCGGCGAGGAGATCCTGGCCGGCGGGATCGAAGTAGGCGTCCGTTTTAGCGTCCGGGCCGCGGGAGCCGGCTGCGAAGTGATCGGCCAGGCGAGCGGCCTTCACTTCGTCCGTGACGTAGGACAGGGGGTTCCACCACCAGACGGGTTCCTCGAGTGCGACGGACTGCGGGTCGAAAACCCAGACCGGGCCCTCGGTTTCACGGACGTCGCGTGTTCCGTCAACGATGTCCCGCTTGTTTGAGGTCACCAGCGCAGCCCCCGGGGCGGCGAGGATCGCCGGGATCGCCCGGGACGTCGTCTTGCCCGTCCTGGGGCCCCAGATGTCGATGTGCATGTCTTCCCAGGAGCCGTAGATCATCTGCCCGCCGAGGACCGTCTTGCCGACCGGGACGCCGGGTGAGCCCTTCACTCCGAGACGTTCGGCGGTGGCCGTGGCCCCGCGCAGGCTCAGGGCGCGCAGGTCACGGCCTTTGGCCATGTGCTGGGCGGCGGCGTCCACACGCGAACGCTTGGACCGTTTCCGCAGCACCGCACGGACCAACAAGACTGCCGCGACGATGATGAGGACGCCGAAGCCGATCAGTACCCAGGTGGCGGCCGCGGGCCACATGACCTTCTGCGAGAGCAGACCGAAGACCAGTTCAAACGGGTTCGCGGGCAGTCTCTGGCCGTCAGCGGACAGCATTGACCCTAGGTGCACGGCGCCGGCCACCGAGCCGACACCGAGCACCACGATGGTGATGAAGACCCAGAGCAGGATGGTTTCGCCGTCCATCCGGGACCGCTTGCCGCTGCTTGGTGCACCCATCAGTTCTCCCCTTCGCCGTTCCTGTTGATCGTCCAGCGCTTGTTCGTGTCGTGCAGTTTTTCTTCGACGCTGGTTAGCTTGAGCGCGACCGGGATGCCCGGGCGGCCGCCGACTTTGAAGAGGAACTTGCCCAGGCCCGGGCGGACTCGTTTGCGGGATCCGCCGACGTCAGTCCATGACCCGGGGTCAGCCCAGGAGATGAGGCGGGCCTGTTCGGCCCGGGAGAGGGTGACGGCTTTGTTGAGTTTTTCCATTTCTGCCCCTGGGAGCGCGCCGCAGACGACCATGCCGGAGCGTTCAACGAATCCGCGGGCTTTCATCCGTTCGGATTCCGTGGGCAGGGCTTCGAGGTCGCTCATGGTGTGCGTGATCATGGCCTGCCCGACACCTTCGGTACGGTTCAGACGGGTGAGCGAGTCAACCCGGTCGACCATGCCTTCACCGGAGCGAAGGGCCCGCCACAATTCGTCCATGACGACGAAGTAGTTACGGCGAGGCTCCAGGCCGGCGTCGGCCAGGGTGTGGGCCACCTGGACGGTGGCGAACCCGGTTGACCAGCAGGCCAGCAGGCAGGCAGCTTGGATGTCCCGCTGTGTGTCGGAGATCCCTGAGAGGTCGAAGACCACGGGTTTGGTCAGGTCCATCGGCTGGTCTGTGGGCTGGGAGAACATGTCGGAGAACCGGCCCGAGCCGTCGAGGGAGTACAGCGACTGGCGCAGCTGGTCGGTCGCGTCGAGGTAGCGGCTCATATCGCCACGGTCCAAGGCGATCGCCCGCAACTCGTCGGGGGCGTCTTTGATGACCTCGATCAGATCCCCGATCAGGGGCACGCGGTCCAGACGCTCGTCCAGGATGTGCAGGGCCCGGTCAATCAGGGACTCCTCGTGGGCGCTGGGCTTGGCGTTCCGCACGATGGTGATCAGCGCCGTAATCATGTTCAGGCGCCGGTTGTGCGAGTCGGCCATCAGCTGTTCGGCCAGCTTCGCCGCCTTCACCGCGGCAGCCAGCAGCGGCGCGGCCGCAGCCTGGTCGCCATCTGGATCGTTCAGGATCCGGTTAGCCTTGGCCCGGTGTTCCTCGGCCGAGGCGAGCAGTCTGACGGCGGCTCCCGTGGCTTCACCGGGGTCCAGGACGTTCAAGTGGCCGCGTCCAGGACCCAGACTGATGACCTGCCCGCCGAGGGCTTCGATCAGGTCAACGTAGTCCGGCTTCAGGTCACCAAGGATCAACGGGTTGATACCCCGGCCCGCCAGGCCCAGGACGATGTGCCGGACCAACGTGGACTTGCCGTAGTGCGGCAGTCCGAGGACAAACATGGAGGGGTTGTTGATCATGCCGTGCATGAACCAGCTGATCGGATCGGCCCCGAAGGGCGCCCCGGTGTCGGTGTGAACTCCGATCGGTACTCCCAGGATCGGGGTGCCGGACCCGCCCACGAACGGCCAGAGACCGCAGACCTGGACCGAGGTTCCGCGCCATTCGTCGGCTGCCGTGACATAGACTGCTTCGCCCTGTCCGCGGCCGCGCCAGCCCCGAAGGCCCGGACGGCGGGCGACCGCGGCGGCGAGCTTCGTGGCTGGGGCCGGTGTGCGCTGGTGCTTGGTACGGCTTTCGAACATCACATGGCCTCGCGGATCTCTTCGGGAACCTTCAGGTGCTTGGGCAGGACCAGTCCCAGTGGCAGGGACGCGGCAAAGGCAGAATCCTGTGAGCCGTAGGCGCGCCGCAACAGCAGACGTGCCGACGGGCCGAGGTTGCCTTCCACGACGGCCACGGCATCATCGAGGTCACGGGACGACAGCACCGTGGCGGTGACCACCATGCCGAAGTTGACCAGCCCGGCACCTTTGGCTTCCTCCGCTGCGGTGGCCTGCGCTGCGCGCGCATCAACCAGAGCGCGGGCTGTGGGCCGGTTAGTCGAGGAGGCCCGGGTCAGGGCGTTTGTCTGGTCCGACTCCACGATGGCGGCCGCGCGGCCGGCCTCGATCGGCCGGTACAGCAAGGTGACGCGTTTGCGGGCAATCTCCCCATGCGGTGCTACCAGGCGGGCCAGTGCTGATGCCAGGATGTGGCCGCGGGGTGCGCCCGTCATTGACCAGGACACTGAGTGGCCGGAATCGTGGCGGTAGCCGTCCCAGTCCGCTTGGTGGGCGGACGGTCCGACGTCGCTCCAGTTCAGGTCAACGGGGGTGCCTTGGTAGTGGGCTTCGTCGATGAGCCGTGCCGCTGCAGGGTCGTACGCGACCCGAACGACCTCACACAGTTCCTGGGCGTTCAACGGTGCGCACGCACCGGCGCCGGTGGATTCCAGACGCTCGGTGAGGCTGGGAAGCCGTGATGCGAGATCCTTTGCGATCTCGTCGGCGGTGCGTCGCTTGCCGCCGGCCCGGGCAGCGGCGCTGAACGTCAGAGCGACCCACGCCCGGATGGTGGCCGATCCCTGCGGGTAGGTTCTCAGAGCCTCCCGGAGCATGGCCTTGGCAATGTCAGGGGCGTCGTCGTGGATGTTCGACTCAACTTCCCGGCGCAACCGCGCCCCGGAATCGGGGGCAGTTTCGACCGTGACGGAGGCAGCCACGACGGCAGGTTCATTCGACAGCGAAGCCAGCCATCCGCCCCAGTTAGCCACCCAGGCATCAATCTGTTCGGGATCGACCAGCGACGCCCCGTCAGGCTGCGTCCCGAAAACAACGGTGTAGTGCGCGGTGGAGGGAAGGTGGATCAACGCGAACGGGCGCCCATAGGAGTCCGTGAACTCGTAAAGTTTGGAACCGGCGGCGATCCCCGGCAGCTGGAACTCGCCCCAGGGCGTCAGTCCCAACGGGCCGGAACGGTAGATGTTGGCCTTCTTGCGCCGCGCCAAGCGGAATGCCAAACGGCCGAAGACCCGCTCCCCTACAGACTTGTTGTGCTTGTCGGTCACCGAGACGACGGCCAGCGCCAACCCAAGGACGAGCAGGGCAACCAGTCCGGCGAACCAGCCGCCGACGAAGAAACAAATCACCGTGATGATGAGGCCAACAAACAATCCTGCTGAGGCCAGCCCACCAAGAGTGCCGATGCCGGCCTTCCGCGGACGTCGCCAGTTGCCGTAGGTCGGTTCCCTGTAGGTGTTCTCGATCGCTGCCATTTCAGGCACCCCCCGTTGATTCTTCGGTCATGGTCTTCACGGCACCGGCGGCAGCCTGGCCGGCCTCAATGCCCTTCTGCGCCGCGGCCACGCCAAGTGCAGCAGGGCCAGCCGCGGCTGCCCCGCCCGCCGTGGCCGCACCGGAGGCGGCACCGGTACCTCCGGCCGTAGTAGCACCGCTGCCCCCGGCTGCCGTAGCACCGCTGCCGGCGGTTTCTGTTGCGGCAGCCTCTGTGCCGGCTCCAGACGGGGTGTCTGAGGAAGTGCCTTCTCCCCCCGTCTCGCCCGGTGTCCCCGACGAACCGGCCGTTCCAGAGTCCCCGGACCCTGATGGATCCTCGGAGCCCCCTGATTCGTTTGAGCTGCTGGCCGGTGCGGAAGCAACCGAACCGCCACTGCCACCGCCGCGGCCGGCGCTGCCCATGCTGATCGCACCGGAAGCCAGTGCGCCGACCGTTCCCGCAGCCAGTCCTCCACCGCCGCCGGCGACGGCGCCAACCATCGGAGTCACGAAGCGCATCAGTGCTGGCATGGCGAACAAGGCAATGACCATCAGGGCCAAACCGGTGATTGTCGTCATCAGTGCTGAGCCGAAGTCTTTTCCATCTCCGCCGTCACCGAAAATTTTGGTTCCGCTCAGCTGGAAGGCGGTTGCATAGACAATCGCTGCGGCCGGTTTGTAGAGAATGAACGCAATCAACCAGGCAGTGCACTTCTGGAACCAGCCCTTGCCGGCCTCTGTGTTGGTGAAGGCTGCAGCCGTGGGAAAGATCCCTGTCAGGATGACGAGCAGGCCACCGCGGATAATCATGAGGACGATCTGCATCACGGAGGCAAGGATCGCGATCAGCCCCAGGAGGATGATCATGATCGAACCGATTGGGCTGGTGGCTGAAAGTTTCAGCAGGGAGGTGATGTTCTCGTTAAACGAGGTCCCATCAGTGGAGTTCGTGATGATCCAGGCAGAGAATTTGTCGGCCGCGACCGTCAGAAGGCCCACTGCTGCTACGCCGGCACCCGACACGACGACCAGGGTCGCGAGCGAACGCACCAGATCACGCAGGGGTGCACCCCTTCGCTCGATCACCATCTTTGCCGCACCCACAAGGACAGACAGCACAGCCAGAGACGCTGTCCAAAAATAGAGACTGTTCTGCAGGAACAACACCGGATCACTCGCGGTAGAGCCTCCCTGCGCAGCGGTTAGGGCGGGGGTCCCCACATTCACCCAGAACGTCCCGAGCGTCTTCACAGTCTGTCCGACCGCATCCGCAATCGCTTTGGCCAGGTTCTTGATCGCATCATTCGCGGCGTCCTCGATTGCCGCCCCTGCGTGACAGCCGATGCTGAAGGCGTCCCATCCTTCGCAGGCCATCAGACACCAGACCAGGGAATGTACCCGGACAAGTCACTTATCTGTCCACCGCCAGTGCTGCCGGTTGCCGGGACAACAACCTTCCAGTCCCCGCCGTGCCACTGGAGCGGAACCGGAACGGAAACCAGCGCACCGTTGCTGCCCTTTGCTGCAATCACGATCACGGCGCGATCGGCGTCATATGAGCGGATCTGGAACCCTGCGATCTGCGCTGTCACAGCTGATGTCTCTTGCGGCTCAGGCTGATTCAGCAGTGCATCTCGTTCGGGGCTAGGGACTGCTAGTTGCTCGTAGACGAGTCGAGCCTTCCCCGTAGCGGACAGCACGGCGACGTTTGCCGCTGCGTACAGCGCCCCGGTTGGTGAGTGTGCGAAGCAGGAGCGGAGGCCGTTGGGTTCGGTCTTGCCGGGGCCGAACTGGGTAGGCGATGTTGGCGCGGCGACCTTTCCGACCAGCTCCCATTTGGTGTCGGTCGGAGCGGTGGCTGGCTTGGCCTGGTCGCCGGAGGGCAGGCCGCAGACGCTTGCGGCCGCTGCCGTGCTGGGCTGCGTAGTGGCGGTGGCAGATCCGGAGTTGCTCGGCTCGGCTGCCGGGTTTCCTCCCCCTTTGGGGAGCAGGGCCAGGCTGATTCCGAGCGCGACGATGATCGCCACGACAACGGCCGAGATGATGAACTTAGGTTTGGTCAGCGGATTCTGGTCTTCGTTCACTGTCGGTTCAGTCATGGCTCGGCTCCTTAGACCAGGGCGCCTACGACACCGCCTGCGGAGGCTGCGAGGATGCAGCCGCCCAGGACCCATGCCAGGCGGCCTGCGTGCTCGCCGCCTTCGCCGCGTCGGTTGTTGATCATCATCGTTCCGGCGGTGATCAGGATGCCGGCCACGGCCAGGCCGAAGACGATCCAGGCGACCCATTTGAGGATCGTCAGCAAACCTTCAGAGCCGGGAGGTGCTTCACCGGTGCCCGGGTTCGGTATCTCGGTGATGGCAAAGCTTGACCATTCCATGGCCTTGGAGAACAACATAGGGTTTCTTCTTTCTACTTGGCCGGGAGTGCGGCGGTGACAGTTACTGCGAGGTGTACCTGCTCAAGGACGGTGCGGGCTTCTTTGGAAAGTTCTTCGGGGGCGATGTCGTGGCCGTAACGCCATCCGTCCACCCAAGGAAAGTGCCACACGTGGGGCACTCCCCCGCCGACGACGCGGGAGAAGTCGCGGATTTCTTTGGGGAGCCGTCCGGGAGCGTCGGCCATGACCACCAGGCCAGCGACCTGGATCCCGGGAAGCGACCGTGAGGCCCATTCAGTTGCAGCCAACCGGGCCGCGCGCAGGCCGGGGATATTGGAACGCGCAACCAGGACGACGACGGACCCGGTTGCCGTCAAAGGCCAGTGATGATCGGCTGCCCTGGTGTTCTTGTCCAGGCGTGCAAGCGACGTTTCGCCCGCACCGCCGTGCACGCCAAGCCACCAGAAACCCGGTTCCCTCCCCGCAACGTTCCTTCGGGGAAGCCGGTCCGCTTGGTCCGGCTGCGGAACACTGAGCTGCGGCCTCGTCGCCCCCGTAGGGATGAAGGCCGGCTCTTCCGGGACGGCTGGAACAGGTTCGTCGATAGTTTCTGCGCCGAGCGTCACCCAGCGATTCTTTGAGACCGGCATTTCACATCCCCTACTAATGTCCGCAAAGATCGTATCGGTACCATCCGACACGAAAGGCCATAAGTGACCTCCAACAACAGCCTTAGTACCTTTCAATCACCTCCAGTACATCACAGTACCAATTTGTGGTCTACGATGGCTCTATGCGGTGGGACGGACTGAGCGTGGACCCCAAGTACCTGGAAGCACTCTTCGCCAAGTACCCGGAGCGTCTGACGCCTCAGGACCTCGAAGAGATCTTCGGGTTGTCCCGAAACACCGTCTACCGCTGGCTCCAAACCGGAGTGATTCCTGCTTACCAAGTCGAGAAGACATGGTTGATCGCCAGAGACCAAGTCAAGGACTGGGTCTGGGAGAACCGGAACACACTCAGGAAGGGCCAGACACCGGAAGTGAACGAGGACCAGCCCTAGGGCGAAGCAGCCGAACAGATGTGAGGGGGACACATGCCATCACCAACGAGCGGGCCCGTGCTGGTCGCCGGCGCCGTCCTTGCACCCGTCGGATTGGTGCTGTCCATCATCCTGTTCGGCGGGGGCTCCCAGGCCGCGGCCGACGTCTGCTCACCGACCGGTTCCAGCGTCAGCGCCGACGCAAGCCAAATGCCCCGGGTCGCTGTCGCCGGCTACGCGGGCGAACAACTGACGAACGCCGCCCTGATCATCAACGCAGGCAAAGCCCTTGGCCTGTCTGCCCGGGGGCAAACGATCGGTGTCATGACGGCCATGGGCGAGTCCGGGCTGCGTGTCCTGGACCACGGCGACGGACCGGGACCTGACTCCCGGGGACTGTTCCAGCAGCGCGACAACGGCACGTGGGGCACCTATCAGGCCCGGATGAACCCCACGGCCTCCGCCAGCAACTTCTTCAAGGCCCTGAAGAAGATCAACGGATGGGAACAGCTCGAACCCACCACGGCCGCACACAGGGTCCAGCGCAACGCAGACCCATTCCACTACCGGCCCTACTGGGCGGCCGCCGTCGAGGTCGTCGCCGCCCTGGGCGACGTGAAGGTCACCGCCGCCGGCGGGGAAAGGTCCTGCGGCATCCCCGGGCAATCCGGCAAAGACGATGACCTGCCGTGGGGCACGGCCAAGATCTACGAGCCATCCCCTCTGGGCATGTTCAACCGGGAATGCGTCGACTTCGCCCTCTGGCGAGTCAACCAGCAGCTGGGCAGCACCACAGCCCCCTACAAGATCCTGAACGGCACCTTCCGGCCCGACGGCGCCCTGCTCGGCTCTGCCCTGACCTGGAAGGACGGCTGGGACGCCAAAGGCTGGCCCACCGGCACAACACCACGTGTCGGCGCGGTCGTCTGGTACTCACCGGGAACCGGAGGCGCGGACGCCACCTACGGCCACGTCGCCATCGTCAAAGCCGTCAACGGTGACGGCAGCTTCCTCGAAGAGGGCTACAACGGCAACCCCGCCCCCAACGACCACACCTACTACACCCGCACAGTACAGAACGGCACTCCCAGCGCCTTTCTCTACCTGCCCGGCAGCGACTCACCGGAGGAACCATGAAACCCGCCCTGACAGCCCTCGCGGCCCTGCTCGTCTGTACGGCCTGCGCGCCGGTATCTAGTACAACGCCGGCGGAACCGTCCCCCAGCACTTCCACTACCGCGCCGGCCACCCTCAGCGCAGGCGGCAAGCCCCAAGCACCCGGCGGCACAGCGCCCGCCACCCTGGGCATTGCCTGGGACGAGGCAAGCAAAACAGCCGCGCTGGAAACCGCCACCAAGGCCATGACGCTCTACGCCCGCCCCACGGTTACGGACAAGGTATGGATCCAGGAGGTCGGGCAGGTCCTGACCGCCCAAGCCACCGCCGATTACCAATACGTTGACCCGGCCAACATCCCGGTCACCAAGGTCACCGGAATCGGCCAGCTCAAGATCGATGAGAACAACGGCTTCGGTTGCCATGTCGTGTTCCCCACCGATGCCGGCGACTACGACGTGCAGCTACTCCGCAGCGCAGCCGACAAGCCCTGGCAGGTCAACCGTTTCACACCCCCGAACGGCACAAAGTAAGGACTGATGATGGAAACCCAAGCACTCGACTTCCCCAAGATCAACGCCGTTCTCCGCACCAACGGAACCGGCGAAGTCACCATCAACGGGACCTCCCACGCGATCGAGGCCGCCGACGAAGCCGCCGTCCTTAGCGATGCGTTGCGCCTCATCACCGAAACCGCTGCTCAGCTCGGCCGACCCGTCCGCGTCAGCACCACCGATCCGGACGGGCAGGGCCTCATCATCGTCTCCCCCGAGGGCGTCGTCAGCGAAGCCACTCCAATCAAGCCCACCTCCCGTCGGGAGCAGGACACCTTGCCCGTTAAGGCCGCCCCTTCACCCGAGCCGGCCAAGGTCACGACCGCGCCCGCTCCGGCTCCCGCTGCCCCTCCGGCTGAGGAAACGCCGGCACATCCAGCCGACGCTGCGCCGGTGACCTTCGGAGCAGCTATCACGGATGCGCCCGCCCAGGGGCCCGCACCGGCCTCTACACCAGCCGTTGCGGAGCCTGCCACCCAGCGCAGCCTCAAAGACACCTCGTTCCTCATCAGCACGCCCATGCTCCAGCCCGCCACACGCGGCTGGCGCGGCGCTCTCAGCCGCCTGGGTTTCCGCATGGACCCCTCCGCCGAAGAACTGGCCGAACGCGAAGACATCCGCACCGTCAGCCAACACTGGCCCGGCCCCCGCACCGTCGCGGTCGTCAACCGCAAGGGCGGAGCGAACAAGACCCCCACCGTCGTCATGCTCAGCGCCATCCTGGCCCGCTACAGCGGCGCAGCGACCGTCGCCTGGGACAACAACGAATCACAGGGCACGCTCGGCTGGCGCACCGAACAGGGCGGCCACAACAACAGCGTCCTGGATCTCATCGACTCCTCCCAGGCGCTGCTCTCCCCCAGCGCCCAGGCAGCCGAGATCGCCCAGTTCGTCCACCACCAGACCTCAGACAAGTTCGACGTCCTGCGCTCAGACGAGAACGACGAAGGCGACCACGAAGTGACCGCAGAAGAAGTGGACATCGCCCACCAGGTACTCACCCGCTACTACCGGCTCATCGTGATGGACTCAGGCAACACCGCGCGCGCGGCTAACTGGCGCCGCATGATCCACCACACCAACCAGCTCGTCGTCCCAGTGACAGCAATCGAAGACCGCGCCGAAGCCGCCCGACTGACCCTCCAAACCCTCGAATCCCGTGGCGGCCACGACGCCGAACTGGCCCGCAACGCCGTCGTCATCGTCTCCGAATCCACCGACGCCAAGCGCAGCATGAGCGGCGACGCACTCAAACGCGCCAAAGACGAAGCCCAAAGGATCGCAGACGGCTTCACCCCCCATGTACGAGCCGTCGTCCGGATCCCCTACGACCCCGCCCTGGTCAACGGCCCCATCCGCTACGACGCCCTCCAACCCGCCACCCAGCGCGCTTGGCTCTCCGCCGCTGCAGCCGTAGCTCGGGGCTTCTGACCATGAACAACCGCCGAGCTCTCCGTCACAAATGCGACACGCGGCCGTTTTCTGAAAACAAATCCCCCGGAGGGCAATTACACGGTGGTAGTTTCGGAGCAGTCGCAACGGCATCGAAGTCAGTGCTAGCGGCTGGCCATACAACGATGAAGCTGTGTTCGCTGCGGCGGATGCAAAATTCAAAGGACAAGCACATGACGGCAGTAGCAGTAAATCGAGGCGGCGGGCGCCCCAGCAAAGGCCTGCGTAAGTTCATTGGTTTCCGCACACCGGAACACACTGCTGACGGTATCGCCAAAGTGGCAGCCCACAGGGGCCTGACCGTCACCGAATACGTTCTGTCCGTTGTAGAGCCAAAGCTTAAAGAGGACCTTGCTGCGCTCGACCAGGATGACTACCAGCAGGAGCTGCCGATCCGCATCGCCTCTTAACAAAAAAGAAGGCCCGCACAAGGCGGGCCTTCGAAGCTTGAGACTTACCCTCTGGATTGCTTGCCGGCGGATCAGATTGTAAGTCGTGGAGAGCCTGAAAAGGCCATCCCTTGTGTTGCTATAAAACCGATCTGGCAGGATCGGCCCCTTTTCGTACCTCAATCCCCGAAAGGATTACCCACATCGTACATCAGCACGTCTCCGTGCTTCCAGCGCGCCCAAATTTGGGCGTGTCATGGCAGCCAGACGACCCAGCAACCGTTTGGGCTGCGCTAGCTCCGCTGCTCGCTGGCCAGCCTCGTGTCCGATTGTCTCGTGACGCAGGGAAGACCTACCCGCAGAAACACGAACGGAACCTCACCGAATCCCTTCCTTCATTGCCTGCTGCAGTACGAATTTTCGGGAAGGACGGCACCTGCGCGGCGATCTTCCTCGACTTCGACTCCTCGGTAGCAGGCACCGACCAGGTCCATGCCGACGTCCGCGCCGTTCAGGCATGGTTGCATTTGGTTGGAGCCCGGTGGATTGAGGACTTCTCACCGAACGGTGGCCGCCATGTTTACGTCCCGCTGGCGCAGCGGGTCACCTTCTCCGAGGCGCGTGATCTTGTCGAGGCGCTGGGGACCCGGTACCGGACCCTGGATAAGACCCCGCACCAGAACCTTCTTCACGGGTGCATGCGAACCCCCGGGTCACCGCACAAGCGTGGCGGCCACCAGGAACTGGCCATGAGTCTGTCCATGGCCTACGACATTGCCCGACGTCCTAACAACACCTCGGTATGGGCCGCCATGACCAAAGATCTGGCCGCCGAGATAAAGGCTGTCCGCGCCCTCCGCCAGGAAGAGTCCTTCAGCCTGGCCACCGCCGAAGCGCCCGTCATCGACCAGCCTGGGGGGCGGATGTCCCGCCCCATGCAGGTGCTCGCCCAGACCGGCCTGTACGACACCAACAGATATGCCTCTGACTCCGAGGCGCGCCAGGCGGTCATCCTCAGTGCCGCGGCCGCCGGTCTCGAGCTCGTGGATGTGGAACGCCGAATGCTGCAGGGAACCTGGCCCGGGTTGGCCTCCTTCTATGCCCGCTATGCAGCCCGCCACCGATTCACCT
This sequence comes from Arthrobacter sp. OAP107, assembly GCF_040546765.1. Classification (NCBI taxonomy): domain Bacteria; kingdom Bacillati; phylum Actinomycetota; class Actinomycetes; order Micrococcales; family Micrococcaceae; genus Arthrobacter; species Arthrobacter sp. OAP107. The sequence goes on from NZ_JBEPOK010000002.1 coordinate 130,093, forward strand.
CACTGCGCCGCGACTGGATGAGCGCACTCAGCTACCTGAACAAAAAGACGGTCCAAACCGACCGGAATGACAATGTCCGCAGATCCCCCACAAGCCAGCCAAATACACAGGCGGTATGGATAAAGGGTTCAAACCCAATTTCAAACCCCGATGCGGAGCATCGGTTTATCCGGACCTGGCGAAGTGCTCTAAGGATCAAGGAGGTGAACTACCAGCTCCCCAGGTTTGGCATGGCCCGGAGAATGGTGCTGAGGGCTCTGGGGGAAGCAGCGCACATGTCGGCATCTCGTTTTGTTGAATTCGGCGTCCGGTCCATTGCCGTGGCCACTGGTCTTGACCACACGACCGTTGCGCTGCATCTGAGGGAGCTGCGTGCGGAGAAGGATCCCTTGGTTACCTTGGTTGAAGAGGGCCAGGGGGACGAAGGGCGATCTATACATGCTCACCGTGCCCGAAGAGTTGAAGACAGCGGCCGAGGATGCTAGCTGGCAGAAGGGGAAAATCCACTCGCTCCGCCCGGTTTTCCGTGAGCTGGGGCTGCCGGCCGCGTTCGTCTACGAGGCGCTAGAGCACTCCCCCGCGATGCCGACAGCTGAGATTGTGCGGATCACGCGGCTGTCTCGTTCTGCGGTTCACGAAGCTCTGGAAGTCCTCGCCGCCTGGAACTTGGTCGTACGCAGTCCCAGCCGGGCCTGGTCAATCGTAGCCGGGACATCACTGAGACAGCTCGCCGAACAATTCGGGGTCTTCGAAGCGGTTGCCCTGCAGTTACAGCGCTACCGCAACGACCGGATTATCTGGCGGGAATGGCTTGCCAAAAACGTCAACACCGTGCCAGAGCTGCTCTCCCCCGACGAAGACTATCCTTGGGAGATGTTCGAGGAGCCACCCGATGAATGGTCACTGTCTGCCATGGCCTTCAACAGAACTGGATGAGGGTCAGTGCCAAAGGGTGCCTGCGAGTCGTGTGCTCATTCCCCCGGTCTGCGCCCCTTGACGGGTGGATGCGGCCGGCCGCCGCATCCACTTCCTTGGTGTAACTTTGCGCTCTCCATTTGGTGCCATAACTCATGCCATAAGCACTACAGGAAGGCAAGCCATGCTTGTCTCAGGAGGTCCATCATCACTACCCCGCAGGCTGTCCCGCTTGGAGATGAAGTTTGAAGACGACCGAGACGAGCGCGCTGCGTGACGGTGCGTCGAACTCGGTGACCTTTTCATCCAGCCAGGCAACCTGCAGCCCATCGAGACGCAGCTGGATCTGGATGCCGGCCTCTCCCCGTTTACGCGGTGCGCGGCGGGGCATGCCGGAGCTCGTCAGCGTGGTCTCGGGAGTGAACTCCTTGGTGATCTGCTCGTCGTCAACGGCTTCGAAGGCGTCAATTAACAGGTCTGCGTACGTGGTCCGTTCCTGGTAGACGGCATCCTTGACCTGTGCCAGGAGCGCCGGCGGCAGGTACACCCCGACGTTTCGCAGCGCCCCGGGAACCAGCTCGGAGGCTTTGGTCGCGTTAGTAGCTTTCTTGGGAGCAGGTTGCTGCCGCGTGGTGGCCTTTAGGGCCTTGACTGATGTAGGCGTGGGTTCCGCTCGCTCTCCTGCTGCCTCAAGGTGCGCCTCCTCAACAGGTGCCTGCTCAGCCGGCCGCTTGTCCGCCTGCGGCTGCTCGGTAGGTACCTGCGTGTCAGCGGGCTCGGGTGCTGCTGTTGGAGGCACCTGGACAAGTTCCACGGCCGGCGCCTCCACGGACTCTCCGGTTTTGGGTTCCGGTGCAGGCGTGCCCCTCCCCCGCTTTGGAGCCAGCAACCCTTGCAGTGCTGCACCGCGGGCAGGCGCTACAGGTGCGAATGCCCCCGCAAGGCTCTGTCGGCCGCTCATGCTTCGTTCCCGCTTTCGATCTCGTTCAGTCGGGCGAGGATCTCGCCGGTCAGCTGCTCGTACTCTTCAGCGAGTCCCCCGGCGTTGCGCGAGAAGAAGCCGTCCGCGGGCTTCTCCCCCGCCCGAAGCGCCTTTAGGCGGTTCTTCTGAGCGTCGGTAACGGCACCTTCAAGTTCGTGGAAGAGCAGGCCTTTGCGGCGGGCGTCCGCGCTTGCGCTCTCCAGGTTCCTGATCCGGGTTGCGAAGACTGGGGCGACGGTGCCGAGCATTTCTTCCAAGGTGTCTCGGACGCTGCGTTCGAGGCGCATGGAGCGCGGGCCGACACCGAACAGGACGATACCTGCCAACTGCAGGGACGGGTTCCGGTCACGTACAGCCATGAAGCGACGTGCAATGCGTTCGACACCGTCGATGCTCGCATCATCGGAACGGGTAGGAATGACGACTGCACTGGAGATCGCGAAGGCGCCTTCTACGAGGATCCGCTCCCCCGGAGGGGTGTCGATCAGGATCAAGTCGTAATCGTCTGCCAGCGGGGCCAGGACGGCGTAGAGCATGTCGCCGAAGTCGCCGGCGTCGGAGCGGCTTGAGCGGGACACCATTAGGCCTTGGATGTCTTCGAGGTCCTGGCCGCCTGGGATGACGTCAAGGTTTTCCCGGACGTCGCGCAGGATCATCGGGGGCGTGCCGGCGATCAGGGCCTGGAAGAATTCCCTCCCTGTCTGCCGGTCGTATCCAAGGTCGCGGGCCAGGTCGCCCTGCGGGTCAAGGTCGATCAGCAGCACACGGGAGCCAGCCAGCGCGACGTACCCGCCAACATTGGCTGCGGTGGTCGTCTTGCCGACTCCGCCTTTGCCGTTGGCCAGGGAGATGACACGGTCAATGGCCCGTGTTGCCCGGGATTTCGGGGGTGCAGGGGTTTGCAGTGATCGTGCCATCGGCCGGCGACTCTCCTACTTGGTGGGTTGCATGTTGTCCTGCTGTCAACGCTATGTGCAGTCCTCCCGAAATGCTCGTAGTGACACGCATGCGAAGTAATGCAGGGCGTTAAATGATTCCCTTCATGGAGCCCCACGTTGTTATGAAGGTTGGCCATCGTATCTGCTCCCTCATGTGGATTCACGCTGGCGGTCGGACTGATACTTCAATTTGGGTTCCTACCTGAAAGGATGCACGGTCTCCCGTCTGATGAGTAGCGGGAGCTTCAACCGGATTGGAAGCGGGGTCTGCCATAGAGCGTCTTGTTGCCCTGCTCATTAGTCGTCGGGTGGGTGTTCTTATGAGGTATCTGGCGTGCACACAAATGAGACCTGCTGCCGCTTCTCCCGTGAGTTCTATGGCCACTTTTCTCGCTCGTTTTCCCCCTGTCCTTCCTATAGGAGATATGGCAAGCCTTATGGCATGAACCCCCACTGTGGAAATGTTGTCGAGCAACAAAGAGTGCAGTTGCGCCGTCGTCCCGACCTCTCATGCTAGCGAGGGGCGCGCCAGAACGTTCCCCGCTGGCCAAGCGGACAGCTACCCGCGATTACGCCACATCGCTTCATGGATGGTTCATCCGGCGGTCGCCCATCAGGACGAATCCCAAGTGCTCCTGCATCTATTGGCCAGCGCGTGTGAAGTAGCCGGCGAGTCCGCTTGTGGAGGGAGAATATGGGAACGGGCGGAGTAGCACTTCTCAACGGCGCTAAACGAGACGCCTGTTGCTCTCGGGCTGGTCGACGTGAGCAACAGGACGGGGCCGTAGAGCCTTGGCTATCCCACGGCAGCACATCGGTAGCCATCCCGTGAGTTCATGGGGCTACCGCCGCGGAAGACCGACCCTGTCGGGAAAGGGGTGCGCGCTGGGACGCAATAGGGGAGTAGTGGACTGACGGCCCTGACGTGCAGCTGCCCGACATTGAGCCGTGCTGGTCAATAACGACCGTTTCTGACCTACCCTCGGCGGGCCTCCGGGAGAAGTCGAAAAAGTGCTCCTATCGTTGGTCAGAACTGGTTGCCGAAAAGAAAGACGGTCAAACGGCGGAGAGGATGGTTTTTGACGTGTCCAGGAACGTAGTCGGCTATGCGAGGGTCAGTACTCGTGGTCAATCGCTCGATTCGCAGGTGGACGCGTTGGTAGCGGCCGGGGCGGTCCGCGTCTTTCAGGAGTACGCCTCCGGTGCTACCCAGGCAAGGGCGCGGTGGAAGGACTGCTTGGATTACCTGCAGCCGGGCAACGTGCTATTGGTCGCGGACCTGACCCGGCTAGGCCGTAGTACCTCCGACCTCGCGGACATCGTCACAGTGCTGGGTCAACGGGGGATAGGCTTCCGTTCCTTGGCTGAGCCTTGGCTGGATACGACCAGCGCCCACGGCAAGCTCATCTTTGACATGTTCGCTTCCATCGCGGAATACGAACGATCACGGCTATCGGAAAGAACAAAGGCCGGGCTGGCCGCAGCGAAAGCGCGAGGCCGGCTCGGCGGCCGTCCGCGATCGATGACGCCAGGGAAACTGGAAACTGCCCGGCAGCTGCGTAACGAAGGAAAAACTTTGAAAGAAACGGCGGACCGGCTTAGCGTGAGCGTTTCATCACTGACTCGGGCTCTTAGCAGGAACGACGTTCCAGACGTCGCATCCGAACTCGACTAGCGGGCCCTGCAGGCTAGCCGGTGATCGGGTTACCGTAGCGACCTCATCAAAGGAGCGTTTCTCTTTTGTTGAGAAAGGAACACGTGGGACACATTGTTGAGACAAAGGTAGCCCGCTGAATGGTTGGTCGCTAACGACGCTGGCAGCTGGCTGTCCCGTCCTGATAATGGATCCATAGATGAGACACCGATGCCTACAAAGGTGTTTGCCACCCTTATTCCCTTTCATCAGACATAGACGTCGTTGAGGTTGCCCTGCATGGCTGCCACATCCTGAGCTAACCGATACCGCGGATCTACCGGGATAGGCTGTCGTGACGTAAGAAGACCGACCGACAGGACTGGAGCTCGATGGCTGGGAATGACCCCGCACTGCAGGAAATCCGAATGCTTGCAGCGAAGGTCGCCGCGCTGGCGAGTGAAATTTCAGATTTACGCCACCTCGGACGACGCAGCGAAGTGGACTTCGACTTCTTGGAGTTCACTCTGGACACCTGGGCGCGGCTGCTGTCAGACACCCACGTTCAAGAGCTATACGCGGACGAGAAGCCCCCGGAGTTTTCATCGAAGGGAACCGTCCAAAACATCTCCCCAGCAGTGCTGTTTGGCGTCGAAAGCTATGTAAACCTGCTCCGCCGCGGCCTGACTGATAGTGAATCTCAGGACGTGATGGGAGTTGCCGCGCAGCTCTTTGACCTATTCGCTGAAGTAGCGCGTCGCTTGCGGAAACAGGCTAAGGTCCCGGTCTCCGCCACCTTAGAGCAGCTGTTGGCCCGCTATGACTTCATGGCCGAAATGAGGGCCACGCGAGTTCTGCGACAGCAGGCAGAAGAGCTAGTGGCCAGCACCGAGAAGTCGGCTTCCAAGGCCTCAGAAGCTGCCACGTCAGCTTCTGAGGCAGCCGGCACTGCCGGCGAAAGCACCTTGGCCTCATACTTCGAGGCTTTCACTAAAGATGAGTGGGAGTCGGCAACCAGATATCGCGTGTGGACCATCCGCCTTCTTGCGATCGGCGGTGGCCTCGCCGCAGTCTTCCTTTTGCTACCGGCTTTTGGGGTCGAGGCACTCGCCTTGGAAGCTGGGGACTACGTCCATCTCGCACAGAGGATCATAGTCACGGCCGCGGTCTTCGCCTTGGCTGCCTACCTGGCTCGGCAATCCCACCAGCACCGAACGTTGGCCAACTGGGCTAAGACGCTTTCCGTCCAGTTGAAGACCTTCGACGCCTTCATGGCCCCGCTCGACTCGAACGACGCAAAGGAGGCTCTGCGTGCCCAGTTTGCCGCGCGTGTCTTCGGGGAGCCCCCTGTCCTGCGTGGTGATGCTTCATCGGAGGACTCCTCCTCAGTCCACGATAAAATTTTCGACATCCTGTCTCGCAGCATGGGGAAGCCACAGTAAAGTGTGAGGTCCGAGCAGCAAGATACTGCTGGGCCTTTCTTCCATCTCGTATAAGGGGAATCCCCCGACCCTCCCAGTTCACAGCAAAGCCGCAACGCCGGGGCGTTGACGGAACCAGGATCCTTCCGACGTGGGTGTTTGTTCGCGATGAGACGTCTCGTATCCCAAGGTTTCGAGACACACAAGGGTCGCACTGTACTCAAAGCGAATGCCGTATTCCAGTGTTGGGAATGTCGCAGTAGGGGCGAAATGTCAGACCCGGCAACTACTCTTCGGATCATGACCATTGATTCAGCAGTTGTTGGCTTCCTCGCCGAGTGGGGAAATTCCCCACTCGGTATCGCAGTTCTCACGGCTCTTGTGTTGGGTACTCTGCGAAGCATCCCCAAGCTTTTGAGCGGCTTCATTCGCGGACTCAGGAACACGCCTGAGCGGATATTGATGGGCGTGTTGGAGGCTATTGATAAAAGGACTTCCTCTAAGTCCGACGGCCTGTTGTAAGTTCCAAGTTCCCCCGCCCTCGTATGCGGAGACCGCAATCTCTATGGACGAGCTCGAATGCTTGCGTGGCTACGCCGGGGAAGTCGGGTTAGCCCTACGGAATCGGGCTTCGCGATGGTGGGTGACGGGCGTGGCGTCAATAACGCGCCTTGCCATTTCTCCAATGAAGTACCCGGGTTGCAGATCTTCTGGAACCCGCGCTCTCTGAATGATGACGGCCGGCAGATTCGCTAACGCCGCATCAACTTCGGATTCTTCAACGAGGTCAGCCACAGCCTCCGGTTCCTCAGCAGGCGGAGTAAGGCCCGCATCTGCAAGGGGGTCCTCGCCATCTCCGGGATCATCCGTATCGTTGGTGCCGGCAAGATGATCCCCGTACTCGATGATGATGAGTGAGACAGCGTGGTAGGCGTCGTCTTCCCTGCCAAGTTTTTGAAGCAGGTCGATTAGCCATTCAGCTTTGTCTGGTGCTTCTTCGAAGATGGTGGAGCGGAGACCGTACATGAATCCCAGGGCAGCCAAAGGATGGCGCAAGCGCAGGTTCTTAGCATCGCCATAGGACTCTTCAACCCTGTTGGCTGCATTCTTTCCGAAACTTGAATCCATCCGCTTGGTGCTTACGAGGAGTTCAGGTCCGGCCGCCCAGTTCGCCATCACGACATCTACCTGCTTGACGTAGTTCTTCCCTAATATGTTGGCGCTGGATGCTGCGGCGCCGGCCGGGGGAGTGGCGGCGCGGAGTCGCTTCCACAGGGTCTCACGCTCCTTAGCAGTGACCTTCTCGAGCAGGCTCACTATTGGCCCGGGCAAGATGCGGGGCGCCGTGGGTCGGGGCCACACTGCATCAGCATCGAACCCGGCCCGACGCAGCTCGTAGGAAACCCAGACGTCCAGCGCAAGGGCCGGGACCCCTGTTGTGGTCTCGGCCTTGAGATAGAGGGGGACCCCAAGCAAGCGGGTCAGAGTCTCGTAATCGGGCTCGTACTTCAGGGCACCGCTGTCGTCTTTAGTCCAGGGGTTGGTGTGTACACCCTCTGGTGCCGCGTCGGACACGATGCGGTCAAAGATTGCCCATGCTTTGGCCTTTGTTGATGGTTCAGCGGCCACTTCGTCCCCTTGTTACCCTGCGGGCGGTCATGTTCTTCTGCGCGTCTCGGACCGTCTTTATCGCATCTTCTGTGATGACGCCCGAATCCAGGACGAGGGCCTTATCCACGAGGTACACGGCATCGGTGAGCTTGCCTTGCTGCAGCAGCCTGCCCACTTTGGTTTTGATGGCACGGAGTTGGGTTTCACGCTCACGGATCAGGTGGGGTGATGGCATCGCCCACACGTCCGCTTCTCGTGGTTCGAGTTTCAGGATGCCTCCGCCGTAGGACCGCCCGACCATTTCCGCATTGAGGAGGGTGATTGAATTTAGGCTCGCAAGCGGCAACAGCTCCCGCCCCAACGCCTTGTTCTCCTCTCGGAGGTAAACACCGTGAACGGAATTCAGGTGGTGCGCGCCGGCACTGTTCGTGGTCAGCCGCGGAGTGTCGGCATTCATGCACGTCAGTAGTAAGTCAGCAGCAGGTAGAAGCGGTACGCGGTACCAGGGCTTCCGAACCCGGCATTTGTACGCTTGGTCCACCCCGGCCCTGTGGCCAGTTTCAACGTACGCCTGGGCAGCAGGAGACAGCGATTCACTGGGGCGGAAGAGCCAGGTGGACCGGCCCTCATGGCCAAGACTGGCCATCTGTGTGTTGGAGAGCTCGAGGCCTCGTAGGTGGGCACTTCCTGGGGGCGACAGTTTAATGAGGTCCCTGCGGGTGAGCCCGAGTTCGGCCACACGGGCTGGGGAAAGGGCAAAGAATTTGTTGTTTCCGGTGACCATGCCCAGGGTAGTGTCGCCCCAGACCTCAAGATCGGTGAATTGACCGGCCTCTTTCAGGCTCCGCAATGGTTCGATGGCGTCAGCGTTGACGAGCAATCCGGTCCATTTCCCCGCAGGGTCCGGCGGTGTCCATCGAAGGGGGAGATCCATTGTGGCGAGGGCGGAGGCATCTTTGGCCTGGTGGATTACGGCGTGGTCAGTTGGCCCGTCATCGAATCCGTCAGCCAGAAGCAATACGACGTCAGCTTCGGCATCAGGAAAAACTTGCTCTGTGAAGAGGACCAGTTCAATGCTCCGGAATTTGTCGAAGAGAAACTGCCTGACAGCCGCAGCATAGTTAACGCTCAGAAGCTCGGCAGGCAGTACGAGCCCCATCCTGCCGCCTGGCTTCAGGAACAAGGCAGAGTGGACAGTGAAAGCGGCCCAACTCGATGCCAGTGCGGTCAGTGAAACTCCAACTTTCAAGGCGGCTTCGCGGGAGCGGGTGCGGGATTCCCCTGTGAAGTCTTGATAGCGAATGTACGGTGGGTTTCCGATGACAGCGGAATAGAGAGGCTGTGGCTCTACCCGGAAGAAGTCGCTGATAGTTATGCGCGGTATTCCGCCCGCTTCCTCGATCCGTGAGCGAGCCGTGTGGGCGCTGCCAGCGTGAATTTCCACGCCGTCCACTCGGGGAGGCTCGGCCGCCTCTCCACCAAGGCTACGAAGGCGTTCCACTGCGCTGACCAGGAATGCTGCGTCGCCGGTCGAGGGCTCCAAGACCAAGTCATCCGAGCTGCGGATTGCCCAATCAGAAATGAAACGAGTGATCGCTTCAGGGGTGAAGAAAGCCCCACGCGCTTTACGGACCTCGGCGGTGTCCAAGTCGGCAGACAAGAGGGAAGACATGCCCTCCATTCTGGTGCATCCGACCGACATCCCGGTTCATGGTTGGCCGGATGGCAGTGTCCCACCGAAAGCTTCCCGCTTCTAAGGAAGTGGGACAGTCCAAAACGGACGGCTTTTGTTTACTCGTCGCCTAGCCATGCCTCAGGGTTCTGAGCCATGTCTACCAAGCCTTCGGCGTATTCTTCCGCGGCCTTGCACATGGCTTTCAGGCGGTTGTCGAGAGGCCCCCACGGTCGAGAAGGTTGCCCTGTGCTGGGGTGAGGAGACAGTTCGAGTCCTTGAACGTCGATCCCTAATACGATGTTCAAGCTGAGCATCTGCGGGCTCAACTCTTCTGGGCTGACTTTGGTGAAGGTCACGACAACGCCGTCTTCGCCCACCGGCCCTTCCTTCACCGCCAAATTGTGAATCGCTTCCTTGTCGTAGGTGCCTTTTACCTCCTCCAGCCACATGCACAGTTCATGCGGGGAACGGTGGCGGTCCAGTCGCGCGAGGTCGTGCAGGATACGCAGACAGTTCCACTCGGGCCATTCTGCTTGGAATGGCTGGATCCGGTGAAGTGCCGCGATTAGGTGCGGCGACAAGTGCTCTCGACGCTTCTTGTTGTCCCTCCATTCATTGGGCGTGAGGGCTATTGGCCACTGAAGCTTCGTTCCGCCTGGGGGTGGATTCATACCTGAATCGATGATCGCAACAGCGTATAAACAGTTGTCCAGGCCGGCGCGGAGATTTTGAAGCGCCTCCCCGAGAAGAATCGGTAGCTCGATGGGGATAGGTTCGCGACGGACTGCGCGTAGGCTGCCTTGCCCTAGCTCGTTTAGGTCCTTTAGGTCCGCTGCGAGGTCGGCAGGACGTCTTCCAATGTATTCATCAACTACTTCAGCAAATTCCTTGATGTTGTCGTGGGCGCGTTTGATACGGGCCCTCGACATGTCGAGCTCACGTATGAGAGTCATTTGTTCCACCAAGGAAGGGTGCTGCCGCCGTGGTTTGTGTTTGCGAGGATTCTCAATGGATCACGTATCCTTCTAGGGCTGAGTTACAAGTTGTACGGGGGCACCCGGGTGGTGCTTTGGCGCGATGCCTTCCCAAACAGCTCAGGGACGAAGTCAAGGTGCAGCGGCCCGTAGGGTGCTCCCGGTATGTGGCCGGGTTTGAGCGCTGTTCCCCTCGCGGGGACTGTGTCATTGAGTTGGCAGAAAGCGCGGGGGGAGCCTCACCTTCCTAGCCGAAGGGGGAGTTCTCGACGGCGTCCTGGAGTGCGCGGTTGACTCGCAGCCCGTTGGCTCGTAGTTCGGCAACGAACGTTCTCAGCTCAGCACGGGTGCCAGCTGGGCGTCTGCGGGGAAGCGTGAATTCCTTACCCTTAGGCGATCTCAGGCGAAGCGTCGTCGGGTTGTTCTTGACCACGGACCATCCTTGGCTCGTTGCGTTGCTGCAGAGCCAGTTGATCTCTTCTTCCAGAGCCTTGAGTGTCTGCTCTGCATGGCTTGCTGCGAGGAGACCCGGGACTGCATTCTGAGCAGTCTCTCGTCGTGTTTGCGGTTCTCTTGCGACCTCGGAGAGTGCTTTTTTCGCCAGGGCTTCCACGTCACGAATCGTTTCAGACTCGGTTTGGGATGTTGGGCCGTCCCGAGCTATCCGGGGTCCAAGTCTCCTGACCTCGTCAATAATGTCCAGCACGACTCCATTCAGCGCCGCTGCCATGTTCCCATCCTGTCGGATCGGATAAGGAAGGTATGTGATGCCGGCTAAGTCTGTAGGAAGCTTGAGGTCCACACCCTTCGGCAGAACCATATAGGTTCGTTCCGGTCCCAACGCTCCCATGAACAAGCCCAGCTCGAAAATCACGTTGTCCCGGGGTGCTTGAGTCTTGGATTCCCGGCTCTCTACGTCGTCGTCGGGGCTAAGGACCATAACCGCGAAGTCTGAGGCCTGTGCGCTGCCAACAAGGGCGGCCAGGGGGTGTTGGCTCGGACGGAACACCCCGTGAGTCCATACTGTGGATTCAGTCAGCCCGTGGCGGTCCAGCCCAGCATGCAACCGTTCGGCGACGTCCTTCCCTTCACTAGATGAACCTATAAACAAGTTCGCCAGTGCAGCCACTCGTCCTACGCCATTTCCCTGGGCGGGATATCCAGGCCGCGGTCGCGCAGCCTGTCCAACACCTCATGGGCAGCATGGTCCAAGTCATTGCCTTGGAGTTGGTATCTGAGCGCATCCACAACGGTGGCGTGCAGGTCATCGTATTGGTTTTTTGTCTGGGCCATATAGGCAGATTACGCGACACCTCTGCGTCAATCGCGAAGCGAACATGTGCCCAGAGGTTCCTGTTGAGGCATACGGCTGAATGGGCCGGTCCCATTCCAATCCGGACGGCCGCTCCAGCCACATCGAGGCCGAAAGCGATACCTACGAGGAGGCTCGCGAGAACCTGTTCGCGCTTCTGGAAGAAGGACAAAACGTCATCGTCATCCCCACCGACAGCCATTAGTTGGAGCCGCGTCAGGCAGAATGGCCTCATGTGCGGCAGATACGTGATGTCCAAAGCCACCGGTGACCTACTGAACCACTTTGAGGCTAAAGAGGTTGAGGGAAGCCCGCCGCCGCCGAGTTGGAATGTGGCGCCCACCCAGAGTGTGCCCATCGTGGCTGAGCGTTTGGATGAGGGCACGATTGACCGGCATCTGCTTATCGCCCGGTGGGGTCTGGTCCCGTCCTGGGCCAAGGACATCAAGATCGGCTCCAAGCTAATCAACGCCCGCAGTGAGTCAATCCTGGAGAAGCCGTCTTTCCGGAAAGCTGCGGTTAAGCGGCGTGCAATCGTGCCGGCTGAGGGTTATTACGAGTGGCAGAAGACTGAGCATGGTAAGAAGATCCCGAACTACCTGTACTCCGAAAAAGAGCCGTTGCTGGGGTTCGCCGGCTTGTACGAGTGGTGGGCTGATCCGTCCCTGCCAGAGGATGACCCGGAAAGGTGGCTGCTCAGCTGCACAGTGCTCACCACCACGACGCAGGACGCGCTGGGGCACGTCCATGACCGTTCCCCGGTCATCATCCCGCGGGATCGGTTCGCGGAATGGCTGGACCCGGACCTGACCGACAAGGACGAAGTCCAGCACCTGTTGGACTCCCTGCCGGAACCAACCCTCACACCTCGGATCGTCAGCCCACGCGTGAACAGTGTGCGGAACGACGGGCCCGAGCTCATCGAGCCCGCTGAGCCTTTAGCCAAATAGACTCATGCCGTGAAACTCACCGGCACCATCACCAACCCCGACGGCAGCTACGGATACATCGACGTCGAAGGCGACACCTACGACGAGGCGCGGGACAACCTCTACGCGCGTCTGGGAGAAGGACAAAAGCTCATCACCATCCGCACCGACCGCTAACCCGTATGAAGTTCGGGCAGGATCACCTCGGCAGGGGACAGCTCCGGTCTGGCCCGGAGCAGGCGGAGGGGATGCCGGAAGGACCGGCCCGACCAGGCGGTATCGGCGGAGACTTCCACGACCACCGGCTCCACCAGGGTGAGCGTGACGGGTTCCTTGTCCCGGTTGAACCTGTCCAGAGTCGTGCCCTTCACAGTGGTGGGCCAGGGGTGCTGACCCTTGGGCGGTTTCAGCCACCGGGCCAGATCCCGGGCGTCCGCGGTCTTCAGAGGGGTGGACCGGCCCACGATCCGCAATTCACCCTCCAGGACCAGACCCGCCACTACCTCAGAGGGTTGGGTGATCGGCCCGATTACTGCCCCGCAGATGACGTCTATGGATTCCCGGTGTTTCAGCTTCAACCAGGACCGGACGCCCGGCGTGTACGGCTCGTTGGTGTTTTTGATGATGAGCCCTTCGACTCCGGTGTGGGGCAGTTCTTCGAACCAGCGGGCGGCCACTTCGGGGTCAGTTGTGGTGGGGGAGAGGGACAGTGGCGGCTCCCAGCCGGTGGCGAGCTCTTCCAGGAGGGCCCTTCGCTGGTGCAGCGGCAGGTCGCGGGAGTCGTGTCCGGCTACGGCGAGGACATCGAACGCGACGTAGTTGGCCGGGGTCTGCCGGACCAGTCCGGGGAGGGTTTTCGGGCCGGCGCTGAGGCGCTGTTGCAGGGCGGTGAAGTTGAGCCGGCCGTTGGCCCAGATCACGGCCTCCCCATCAATCACGCACCCGGGAGGGACAGCAGCCTCCAAGACCTGAATCAGCTCGGGCAGGTATCTGCTTAGGTCTTTGCCCTGCCGTGACCAGAGCGTGGCCCGGTCATTGTCCCGGACGACGATACAGCGGTAGCCGTCCCACTTGGCCTCAAACAGCAGGTTCCCGGCCCGGGCGCGGGGCATCTTCGTGACGGCCCGGGCGAGGGCGACCTTCACCGGCGGGGCAAGCCCCGCCGGCAGGCCGGTCCCGGCAGAGTGCTCAGCAGTCCCCATCGAGGCCTTCGAGCGTATCGACCTCGACGGCGTCCAGCAGTTCGGCGGTGCTGTTCCCGGTCCTTCTGGCCAGTTCATCGACGGCGATGAACCCGGTCCGGGCCAGGGCGATGGCCAGCTCCGCCAAATACCCGGCCCCGTTGCGCTGCACGAGGTCGTCCATGACCGCGTGCATGCGGCCGGTCATCCCAGAGGGGCCCTCGGCTTCCACGGCGGCCATGCGCAGCAGGGTCAGCGCGGCCAGCCGCGGATCGTCGTACATCAGTCCCATGGCCCAAAGGCTACGCCAGGCACCGGCCGTGCGGGCCCGGTCGTCCGCCCGGGTGCTGCCTATTTGTCTGCCCAGCGTTCGTGCGCGGCCTGGCAGGTGATCCCTGCGGCACGACAGATGTCCGCCCAGGTCGCCCCGGCGGCTTTGGCGGCCGCGAGGGTTTTGTCCAGCCGCCTTTCGGCCTGGGTGTAGTTGCGTGCCGCGGCCACCACACCCAGGGGCGCGACGTGTTCGAGCCATTCATCGCCGATGGCATCATCGACCGGTTCCGGGGCATGGGCTGACTTTTCACGGGGCCTGCAGGACCCGGACGAGGCGGCTGGTTTCATCCAGGCGGTCCACCGGGCGGGTCCAGGACAGCTCCCGGGCGGGGGTCATCATCCACAGGGCGAAGTAGTTGTGCGGCACTTTCGCCTCCAGCGCCGCCCGGAACAGCGCTGTCACCCGGGGATCGAGCTGGCCGCCGGCGGTGAACTGGAAGCCGGGGCAGAAGGTCCCGTCGTCGATGAACACCCGGACCAGGCTGCGCAGCACCGGTTCCGCGTCCGGGCAGCGCGCTGAGCCGGGCGTGCACGTGCTGCAGGGAGGGCAGTCCGAACTCACGGCGCAGCGCCGCCCACATCTGGTCCGGCACCGGCCCGGAGAACTTACTCACGATTGCCCCCTTACCCGTCGGTGATGGAAACCAGGAGCCACTGCTCCGACAACGGGTCGCGGCGCAGCTCGAAGGTCCGCAACGGCGCGGAGGCGCTATCGCGGACCTGGACGCGCCAGTGTTCGACGCTGACCAGGTCCCCGGAGCCGATGGCCGCCCGTGTGCCGGTGTGCCACCAGTCGCAGCGTTCGAACCAGTGCACCGGTTCGGCTGCGACCGCCCAGATCTGTCCGTCGTGGCGGACGGCCAGGGGAGTTCCGGCGGCGTTGAACCGCACCTGTACCGGCACGCCGGGCTTCGCCGTTGCTGTTGCGGGCGCGGTCTTGAGCGTGGGCCCCGCAGGGTTGATGGTGCGGGGTTCGTGGGTGATGGTCATTCGTTGGTCTTCCGTGTTGGTGCTGGTCGTGGGGGTGTTTGTTAGGCGGCTTTGACGAGGGGGAGTTCGTCCCAGTGGGTGGTGTAACGGGGGGAGAGCATGTCGCGTTTCATGGTCCAGTCCAGGCCGGTTTTGATGCCGGCGTGGCCCAGGCCGATGGCGCCGCGCCCGTACCGGCGGGTGACGTCCTCCAGGAGGGTGCCGATGTGGCGTTCCTCGTGCGGGTTCTCGAAGGGCTCGAGGGGGGATTGGTTGCCGGTGGGGCGCAGGTCGGTGACCATGATCCCGGCGCGGGCGTATTTGAGGCCTTCCTGGATGGTGGGCAGCAGCGCGTGCGCGGCGCGGGTGAGCAGGACCGGGTCCGCGGTCGGCATCGGCAGTGCCACGCACACCGACGGGTAGGACTTCTCGTACTGGTTGTAGTGGGAGGTGCCGGCGAACGCGGTGAGGACCTTGGCCTGCAGCCCGTGCTTGCCCAGCCGGGCTGAGGCCTGTTGGCCGTAGACGGAGAGGACCTGCCGGAGCCCGGCCCGCGTGGTGACAGGGGTGGCGAAGGAGCGGGAGAAGATCAGCTGGTCCCGGCTGATGCGTTCTTCCTCCATCGGGATGCAGGGGGTGCTCTGCAGTTCCAGGACGGTGCGCATCATGACCACGGAGAACTTGTCCCGGATCGCGACCGGGTCCGCGGCGGTGAGGTCGGCGATCGTGTGGATGCCGATGGCGTTCAGGCGTTTGGTCAGCCGGCCGGCGACGCCCCAGATTTCCTCCACGGACAACCGCCCCAACAGTGCCTTCCGTACTGGTTCCGGGACGGACTCCCAGTGGCAGACCCCGTCGAAGGCGGGGTTGTGTTACCCCGACGTGCAGCCGGACTGCCGCTTTCATCGTCCGTCCCAAGGCGAGGAGCTCTTCGGGGGAGCCTTTGACGCCGAGGAAGGCCTCATCGATGCTGTAGACCTCGAGCCAGGCCGAGTACCGGCCCAGCAGCTCCATCACCCGGGCGCTGATGTCCCCGTAGAGCTCGTAGTTGGACGAGAGCGCGACCAGTCCCCATTCCTTCGCCCGCGGGGCGAGTTTGAACCAAGGCTCGCCCATCGGGATGCCCAGGGCCTTCGCTTCAGGGGAGCGGGTGACGGCGCAGCCGTCGTTGTTGGACAGCACCACCACCGGCCGGCCTTCCAGGGACGGGTCGAAGGCACGCTCGGCCGAGGCGTAGAAGCAGTTCACGTCCACATGCGCGATCTGCGGCATCCGCCGCATCACCGCCGGCCTAGACATCGGATTCCCCAGGACAAAAGCGCCCGCCAGGCATGGCTTCCTCAGACATGGTGCAGGCACCTTGTTGCGACGCCCCACACGCTCAGCTCGGACAGGGCGGGGACGCGGATGTCCGGGTACTTGGGGTTCTCCGCCTGCAGCACCACGCCGGTGGCGGTGATGCGCAGCCGCTTGATGGTCAGCTCCCCGTCCAGGACCGCGACCACGACCGACCCGTCGGTGGGTTCCAGGGCCCGATTCACGATGAGCTCGTCCCCGTCGCTGATGCCGGCGCCTTCCATCGAGTCTCCGGTCACCCGCACCACGTAGGTGCTGGTGATGTCCTTGATCAGGTGCTCGTTCAGGTCGATCCGGCCGTCGAAGTAGTCCTGCGCCGGCGACGGGTACCCCGCCGCGACCGGCACCGGGGAGACCAGCACCGACAACAACGACACGCCCGCATCTAGCACACGGGGACCAACAATGACGCCCACAACACACCTTTTTCGAATATATGTTCGATAGGTTTCTAGTGTAGACCCGGGGTCGGACAGTAAAGAATCCCCCAGGTGCATCGGGCACACGAGGCCCTTGCCCCGGCGCTTGGACGCTACGGGTTGCACGCCAATGGGGACAGCTTTGAGCTGTGCGTAGGGCTCCACCTGCCCCCAGTGGGCACAATCCGTTCACCCGGTCTGGTGGTCTGCCTCCGCTGTCCGGGGGGCGGGGTTACACGGTGCCGGTGCGGGGTTTGCGGCCGCGTTGCCGGCCGGAGCGCCAGCCCGGCAGCATCTCATCCAGCGCGCCTGCCTTGGCGGGTTCGAGTTCGCCGCGGCGTGCCTTTTGGCGCTGGGCGTGTAGCCAGACGCCGAGGTCGTGTTCTTCCCCACTCAGAACGGCCTTGTGCCGGGGCCAGTCGTGCCCGGCCGCCCGGTACCGCAGCAGGGCGGCGAGCCGGTCCTGCCACCTGGTCTCATCGGCCACGGACCGCGGCGGCCGTTGCCAGTCCGGGAGGGCGGCGAGCCCGTCACGGTAGGCGGGTGCGAGTGTCCCGGCTGCGGCGTCGCGGCGGCGCCGCTCCAACCAGGACGCCAACGTCCGCTCGTCCGCGTCGGCGGCGGTGCGCGAGGGATACCGGCTGGTTTCCTGGACCAGGGCCACGAGCTGGTGCATGCGCGCCAGCCCCTGCCCGCTCACCTGCACTGGCGGTGGGCCGGCGGCTTTCTCGTGCTCAGCCTGCAGCCCCGGGTCCGTTCGAAGTGCCACGGACAGGTGGTAACCGATCGTCGCGGCCGGGGCCCGGGTGAGCGCGGCGATCCGGGAGCGGGTCAGCCCGCCCCGGTACATCAGCACCCACTCCGCGTTTGGAGCCGCAGTACGCCGCCTGGTCGTCACGGCACTATCCTGCCACCCGCACCGCTCAACGACCTGCCGCGAAGTCCATCCTGCATGGCGTGCACGCGCCTGGGGCTGCCCTTTCCGCCGGGGCCGGGGTGCATGGGGGACAGCCCGGCCCCCGGCGTCAGGGCCGGCAGGCTTTGCCCGTGACTGCGGCCCGGTGGGGATGAGACAACTCTGTCTCGCCAACCTTGGGGAAAGCACGGACCGCCTTGGGGGTCCATTGGCCGTCGGCTGGGAGCAAGGACATGCTCGCAGGGCTCGCACCCATGAGGGCGTCCGCTGGCGCGGCCGACTGTCGGGGTCCAGGGTGCGCCGTCGCAGAGCTCCGTCACCCCCTGAACCCGTTGTCTACGTCTTCGACGTTTTTTGGCTGCTGTCCTTCGGATTGTACGTGCCCGCTCCACCCCGTCTAGCCCCTTTCGTTCCTCAAGGGGCCCGCGGCCCGGGGAATCGGCTGCGGCGCTCCTGCGTCGCTTATTTCCTTCGCAGATTCCCCGGCCCTTGCCCTGCCGGGTAGACGGGACTCCACGGGCACAGCTCCGCGGTGCTCCGCCAGCAGCCAAAAAACAACTGTGAGTCTTGCAGTGGTTGGTCTGGGACTAGCTGGCAGTGTTGATGCCGGTCGTTCTGCCTGGTACGTGACTCGAAAAACAACTTGCCCCTTGTGGGTGCGTTTCCCCCGACTTGTCTGCGCTGGGTGGAGCGGCCGGTGTTGCCTGTCCCACGTCGGTGGCTTGATTAGAAGCTTGCCCAGCCTTTGCAGGTTGTGGCTCATCACAGTTTTGCCTCGAGGTGACTCTTCTCAGGTTCAATGTCGGCCGTCATGCGGCCGTTCTTGTCCGTTCGAAAGGAAGGAGGGTTGCAGCGTTGACTATCGTTGCTCAGACCCGCCCGTTCGTCATCGGCGTGGACTGTCACGCCCGCACCCACACTTACGCAGTCATTGAGGCCAGCACCAAGCGACAAGTCGCGAGCGAGCAGTTCCCGACCACGCCGGCAGGGATTTCCCGCGCACTTGCCTGGGTAGGCCGGAGGACGGATGGCGATATGACGTGTCTATGGGCAATTGAGGGTGTCGGCACTTATGGTGCACGCCTGGCCAGGGCAGTAAGCCATGCTGGCTACGAGGTCGCCGAAGCTCCACGGATGAACGCCCGGGGTCGCCGGGGGATCGGCAAATCCGATCCGCTGGACGCGGCTGCCATTGGAACCGCTGTCCTTGGCCTGGAGGAGTCTCAGCTCCGAGCCCCGCGCCGGGATGAAGGAACCCGTGCCGGGCTCAGGATCCTGAGCGCCGCCCGGGACCAGTTGACCCGGGACCGAACATTGAATGCCAACGCACTACTTGCCTTGCTCCGGGCACATGATCTGGGAATCGACGCTCGTAAACCGCTGATTCCCTCCCAGATCGCCACGATCACCAGGTGGCGGGAACGACAGGAACAGATCGAACTATCAATCGCGCGCGAAGAAGCCGTCAGGTTGGCCCGCCGCGTCCTCGAAGTCACCACCCAACTGGCTGCGAACCAGAAGCGCATGACAGAGCTGATCCAGCAAAGCCCCGCTGCACCGCTGTTGGAAATGGTGGGCGCAGGGGCTGTCACAGTCGCCACTGTCCTGACAGCATGGTCGCATCCAGGAAGGGTTCGCAGCGAAGCTGCCTTCGCCTCACTGGCAGGGGTGAGTCCCTTGCCTGCCTCAAGCGGTAATACCGTCCGGCACAGGCTCAACCGGGGCGGTGACAGGCGCCTCAACCGAGCCTTGCACACCATCACCATGACCCGGATGGTCCACGACCCCGGAACACGGGACTACGTCGCCAAACGCACCCAAGAAGGTCGTAGCTACCGGGAAATCCGCAGATCCCTCAAGCGTTACATCGCCCGAACCCTCTACCGCCAACTTAATACCCTCTATGCCACGGCGGAACCGGCCTTAGTGCCCATCTCAAATCCCTAGGGTTCTGAGACGCTGAGGTTTCGAGACACATGACACGGCGCTCCTGCCAAACTCATGGATCTGCACCAGAAGGGGGCGCTTCTTCTATCTGCTTTCATTCGCGTGACCGTACGGGTCAAACCCGTATCAGGAGGCGGTAGAGTCCAGCAGAGTTGTGTACCCTTCGGGGCGGTGGAAGAGCCGCCGACCGGCACCATTGTCTTGAACTAGCCATAGGAAGGATCCGTCGGTGGATAGGTCGTCCACCCTCCCTGAGATCCTGGCATTCCGCCGGTCTGAAGTTAGAAGTACGACGGCGTCGCCCGGAGCCAAGTCACGCCAAGTCGTAATCTCCTTGCGGGGCGAGTGCCAGTCCACAGGGTAGGAAGTGGTCTCGGGTTGGGCAGGGTCCATGGGGGTTGCACCTCCGGGAGTTTGCTGGTGATGGTGAGTGGATCAGGTGAAGCGGAGGATGTAGCCGACCCGTTCTGCCTCGGACCGGTGACATGAACCCGGGACGTCGAGTGCGATCAGAACGGCCTCGTCGCTCCCATTAGAGCCGCTGTTCCTGCCGCGCGTCCAAGACCTACTTGCAATGAAGCTGATAGGCCTAGGCTATTAGTGCTTTCCCTGCAGCACGGGCCAGGCCGCTCCCTTGCCGCTTGCAGGGCCCCGCTGGTTGAGGAGTTTGAGTGGATACCCGGAAACTAAAGTACTTTCTGGCCGTTGTGGATCACGATGGCTTTAATCGGGCCGCGGAACATCTGCTGATTGCGCAACCGTCTCTTTCGCAGACGATTGCAAGTTTGGAGAGGGATTTGGGGGTTCCGCTGTTCCATAGAATCGGTCGGCGGGCTGTTCTCAGCGAAGCGGGGCAGGAACTTGTGGGTCCGGCCAGGTTAGTGATGCGGGATTTGGACGCGGCTCAGTCCGCGGTTCAAGCACTTCGAGGTATCCGGAGCGGCCGGCTGGACATCATTACGATGCCGTCCCCTGGGATTGAACCCTTGACCTCCATGATCGCCGGATTCACGCGTTCGCACCCGTCGGTTCGACTGAACGTGGTAGCCGCGTTTACCCCGGAGGAAGTCATCGAATCGGTCCGCAGCGGCAGCACCGAGGTAGGGCTCGCTGGATCACCAAACCCCATCCGGGTCCCCGGAGTGCAGGTGCTGGAGCTGGAGCGCCAGCCGCTGATCCTGATTGTGAATCCGCAGGCCGATACTTTTCGGCCTGGAACTGCTATCCAGCGGGAAGATCTGGCAGGCCACCGATTGATCGCGAGTCAGCGCGGGTCTTTGATGCGCTGGCTTGTCGATGATGCTCTGGCCGGCGGTGTCGATCTGGAGATCGTCGTTGAGGTGGCGCACCGGACCTCTATCCTGCCGTTGGTATTGGCCGGCGTCGGGCACGCCGTCATGCCATCATCCTGGGCCCCGCTGGCGCACAAGTCCGGGCTTCGCACCCTTCTCATCGAGCCGGTGTCCCACCTCGACGTGGCGATCCTGAGCCGAAAACAGGACCTCACCCCAGCCGCAAAGGCTTTCCTGAAAATTGCCGAGCTGCATGTAACAAGGCCAGAAGATCCGGCTCATCAGCATTCATAGGCCGATCCTATTTAGCGGATTGAATCTTAGTCTTGGACGCGGGTCGGTGGGCGCCCGTCTACTTGAAGAGGAAAGAACGGTGTGACCCTGCTAACAGGCAAGCACCCAATACTCAACGAGGAGACACATCACCATGAGCACCACCCAGAAGTTCAACATTGCTTCGATCCCCGCAGACGGCGTGGGCAAGGAAGTTGTTGCAGCAGGCCGCCGCGTCCTGGACGCCCTGGCCGAAAACTCCAGCGGCAAGTTCGCCTTCGACTGGACCGAGTTCCCTTGGGGTTCTGAGTACTACGCACAGACCGGGCAGATGATGGACCCCAAGGGCCTGGATGCCCTCAAGGACTTCGACGCCATCTACTTCGGAGCCGTCGGCTGGGAAAACGTCCCGGACCACATCAGCCTCTGGGGCCTGCGCCTGAACATCACCCAGAACTTTGACCAGTGGGCCAACATCCGCCCCGTGAAGTTCCTCCCCGGTGTCCAGTCCCCGCTGCGCAAGGCCGATAACACCGAGCTCGACTGGGTGGTGGTCCGCGAAAACAGCGAAGGTGAATACGCAGGCCTGGGTGGCCGCAACCTCAGCGGCCGCGGCCCCGGCAACGAGGTGGCCCTGCAGACCGCCCTGTTCACCGAAAAGGGCTGCGAACGCATCATGCGCTTCGCCTTCGACCTGGCCCGGACTCGCACGGTCAAGAAGGTGTCCTCGGTGACCAAGTCCAACGCCCAGCAGTACGGCATGGTCCTCTGGGATGAAGTCTTCAACCGCGTGGCTAAGGACTACCCGGACGTCCAGACCGAAAGCGTCCTGGTGGATGCAATGAGCGCCAAGTTCATCCTCAAGCCCGAGGACCTCTCCGTGGTGGTGGCGTCTAACCTGAACGCGGACATCCTCTCCGACCTCGGCTCCGCCCTGGCCGGAAGCCTGGGTCTGGCCGCCAGCGCCAACCTGAACCCGGAGCGCCGCTTCCCGTCCATGTTCGAGCCGGTCCATGGCTCTGCCCCGGACATCGCCGGCAAGGGCATCAGCAACCCGATCGGCGCCATCGCCTCCGCTGCCCTGATGCTGGACCACTTCGGCCTGCACGAGGAAGCCCGCCGGGTCGAAGCCGCCATCGAAGCAGCCACCGGCGCCGGCCACCTGACCCGCGACGTCGGAGGCGACGCCAACACCGAGGACGTCACCGAAGCCATCATCAAGGCCCTGACGCTCGCCCCGGCAGCAGTCTAAGCAAGCAGTACCCCCGGCACCGACATTGGGTGCCGGTGCCAAGCACGGGGCGGGTGGTGAAGCAGTACCGCCGCCCGCCCCGCACCAATCTTTCTTCAGAACATCCTCCAGCGACATTCCACAATGAGGTAGGAATCATGGACCACATCACCACCGCCGGTAACGCTAAACCGGCCAACAAACCCCGCTGGTACAAGCAGTTGTACTTCTGGGTATTGACCGCGATCGTCATCGGCATCCTGGTCGGCTGGCTCGCCCCGTCCACCGGTATCGCCATGGAACCCATCGGCACTACCTTCGTGAACGCGATGAAGATGCTCATCGGCCCCATCGTCTTCCTCACGATCGTGGGTGGCATCGCCAGTGTCGCTGACCTGAAGAAGGTCGGCATGACCGGGCTGAAGGCGCTGACCTACTTCCAGGTCGGCACCATCTGCGCCCTGGCCTTCGGGCTGGTGGCCATTAACGTATTCCGCCTTGGCGAAGGCGTGAACGCCGACCCGGGCAGCATTAAAACCTCTGACTCGGCCGCGAAGCTGATCGACGCCGGCCAGCACCAGGAATGGTGGGAATTCATCACCCACATCATCCCCACCAGCATCGTGCAGCCTTTCGTGGCGGGTGACATCCTGCAGATCATCTTCATCGCCGTGGTCTTTGGCATCGCCCTGAATGCCATGGGTAAGGTGGGCGCCCCGGTCCTGGACGGTGTGCAGCGCCTCACCGGGGTCATGTTCAAGATCCTGAGCTTCATCATGAAAGCGGCACCGCTTGGCGCTTTCGGCGCCATGGCATTCGCTGTCGGCAAGTACGGCGTCTCGTCCCTGACCAGCATGGGTGGCCTGATCGCACTGTTCTACGCCACGTCGATCCTGTTCGTGGTGGTGGTCCTGGGCTCGGTCATGGCGTTCCTTAAGCTGAACATCTTCAGCATGATCCGGCACCTCAAAGAGGAATACATGCTCATCCTGGGCACCTCCACGGCCGAACCCGCCCTGCCCGGCCTGATGCGCAAGCTCGAGCATGCCGGCGTCAAGAAGGAAACGGTCGGCCTGGTGGTTCCCACCGGCTACAGCTTCAACTTGGACGGTGCGGCCATCTACTTGTCCCTGGCCGCCCTTTACATCGCCCAGGCCACCAATACCCACCTGACTATCGGCCAGCAACTGGGCCTGCTCGCCGTCATGCTCTTGACCTCCAAGGGCGCAGCAGGCGTCGCCGGCGGCGGCTTCATCGCCCTGACGGCCACCCTGGCCACCATCGGCACGATCCCGGCCGCCGGCATCATGCTCATCTTCGGCATCGACAAGTTCATGTCCGAATGCCGCGCCCTGGTGAACTTCACCGGCAACGCGGTGGCCACCCTGTTCATCGCCTGGTGGGACCGTACCCTGGACGCTGACCGCGTCCGCCGCGTCTTTGCCGGCGAAACCGTCGAACCGATGCCGAACGAAGACCCCGCGCATGTCGGTGACGTTACAGACATCGATGATGACCTCGTCGAATACGGCCACCACTCTCCCAGGCAGCAGGAATCCGCGGGTGCGGCCCCTAAACACGCTGTCGACGTTGTAGCACCATCTGCTGACCCCCGTCCCGCCTACTCGGAAAAAGTCTGACATGACCAGCACTACCGCCCTGAAAACCGTGCGGACCCTCATCGCCCCCGACAAGTTCAAAGGCAGTCTCACCGCCAATGAGGTCGCACAGGCCCTGGCAGCGGGGCTTCGCTCCGCGGCTGATGAAGCCGGCACAACGGGAGCGGTCCAGTGCGAACTGCTACCCCTGGCCGACGGCGGCGACGGCAGCGTCGAAGCCGCCGTCGCCGCGGGCTTCACCCGCCGCAGCTACACCGTCGCTGGTCCGACCGGCGACCCCGTTCAGACCAGCATCGCCTTCGACGGCACCACCGCCGTTGTCGAAGTCGCCAACACCTGCGGTCTCGCTTTGTTGCCGGGCGGCACGTTGGAGGCCTTGAAATCCTCCAGCCGTGGGTTCGGAGACGCGGTTCTGTTCGCGCTCAGCCTCCGCCCTGCCAGAATTGTCCTGGCTTTGGGCGGCAGCGCCAGCACCGACGGCGGCATGGGCATGCTGTCCGCCCTCGGCTTCACCTTCTACGACGGGCAAGGTCACCAGCTCGATGGAAGCGGAACAGCGCTGGGACAAATAGAATCCATCCACCGAACCCCGTTGCCCGAACTTGTCGATACAGAACTGATCGTCGCCAGCGATGTCCACAACCCCCTCCGCGGCCCCAACGGGGCACCCGCAGTCTTCGGGCCCCAAAAAGGCGCCACACCAGAGCAAGTGGCGTTCCTGGATGAAAGCCTGGGCCACTTCGTGATCAAAATGGCAGAAGCAGGATTCGCCGACGCAGAGGCGCTGGCAGCACACGAAGGCGCAGGGAGCGCCGGAGGGCTTGGCTACGCCTGCCTGCTGCTGGGGGCGAAACAGGTCTCGGGGGCTGACTACTTCCTTGATCTGCTGGACTTCAACGGGCGCAAGGACCACTGCGATGTAGTGATCACCGGGGAAGGCAGCATCGACGAACAAACCCTCGCCGGGAAACTCCCTGCTGCGGTGGCCCGGCGCTCAGGCAACCGCCCCATCATCGCCGTTGCCGGACGCTCCCTGCTTCCCAAGGAGCGGTGGTCAGAAATGGATCTGACCCGTGTATTCACCTTGGCCGAGTACACCGACCGGGACTCATCCAAAGACCCCCAACTTTCCGCTGCGCTGCTGCAAAAAATCGGCAAAGACATCGGAACAAGCCTCCTGCAGCTCAGCTTCACTTAGCGCGGGAAACCAAGGCACCCGCCCGAGGGTCACACGGGCGGGTGCTTTTTTGTGGCAAGCCCCACGGCGCCTGACCCGACACCCACTACCCAAGGGCATTCGAAGCACCACAGACCCAAATTCAGGCTCAACATCAAATCCGCAAGAGAACCAATGGTAGGTATATGAGACGCGCAAAAATTGTGGCTACGTTTGGCCCGGCAATTGCCAGCTACGAAAACACCCTGGCGGTGCTGGAAGCCGGCGTTGACGTCGCCCGCATGAACATGAGCCACGGCCACTACACCGTGCACGATAACACCTACGAAAACGTCCGCAAAGCAGCAGAAGAGTTGGGCAAGGCCGTGGCGATCATGGCCGACCTGCAGGGTCCCAAGATCCGCCTGGGCCGCTTCGTCGATGGCCCGCACGCGCTGGCCGTGGGTGACATCTTCACCATCACCACCGAGGATGTTCCCGGCACCAAGGACATTTGCTCCACCACGCTGAAGAGCCTCACCGAGGACGTCAAGGTGGGCGACGCCCTGCTGATCGACGACGGCAAGGTGGCACTGCGCGCCATCGAGGTCGACGACGTCAAGGTGGTCGCCGAGGTGACCGTCGGCGGAATGGTGTCCAACAACAAGGGCATCAACCTTCCGGGCGTGGCCGTCAACGTTCCCGCGCTGAGCGAAAAAGACGAGGACGACCTCCGCTGGGCCATGCGCCGCGGCGTTGACCTGGTGGCCCTCTCCTTCGTCCGCGACGCCTCCGACATCACCCGCGTGCACGAGATCATGGACGAGGAAGGCCGCCGCGTGCCGGTCATCGCCAAGATCGAAAAGCCGCAGGCCGTTGAACAGCTGCCCGAAATCATCGACGCGTTCGACGCCATCATGGTGGCCCGTGGCGACCTCGGTGTGGAGCTGCCACTGGAGGAAGTGCCGATCGTCCAGAAGCGCGCCATTGAACTGGCCCGCCGCTGGGCCAAGCCGGTCATCGTGGCCACCCAGGTCCTCGAATCCATGATCGACAACCCGCGCCCCACCCGTGCAGAGGCATCCGACTGCGCCAACGCCGTCCTGGACGGTGCTGACGCGGTCATGCTCTCCGGCGAGACCAGCGTGGGCAAGTACCCGATCGAAACTGTGAAGGTCATGGCCCGGATCATCGAGTCCACCGAGGTCCATGGCCTGGAGCGCGTCCCCCCGCTGGGAACCAAGCCAAAGACCCGCGGCGGCGCCATCACCCGTGCCGCCGTCGAAATCGCCGACCAGCTGGACGCCAAGTACATTTGTACCTTCACCCAGTCCGGTGACTCAGCCCGGCGCCTGTCCCGCCTGCGTCCCATCAAGCCGGTCTTCGCCTTCACCCCGGTGGAGCACGTGTGGAACCAGCTTGCACTGACGTGGGGCATCCAGCCGGTGCTGGTCCAGATGGTGGACCACACCGATGCCATGACCGCACAGGTTGACCGCAGCCTCATGGAGATGGGCCTGGTGCAGGACGGTGACCTGGTAGTCATCGCCGCCGGTTCGCCTCCCGGAAAGGCCGGCTCCACCAACTCGCTGAAGGTGCACAAGGTTGGCGACCTCGCCGACTCCACCCCCGGAGGAGTGAGTGGCAGCAACCGCGAAAAGCTCGGCCCCTGGTCGGAGACCACAAATCCTCGTTTGAACTGAAAGAAGAACTGTCTTACATCGCCGGGGAGGAATTCTTGTGCGCCGCCACTGCGCAACAGAGAGCTACCCCATAACTCCCGACTGAGGAAGCGGTGGATGAACGGAAATGGATCCCGATCGTGCATCTTCCCGGGTTCTGGGTGAGCTTGTGAAAGCTACATAAGAGATCGTCTCAAAACCCTTGACTTCTAAGACGTCTCACCAAGACCAGAGACAGTGTCTCGAAAAGTAACAGCTTTTCAAGACAGTGACGCGGGCCTCAGTAGAGACAAAGGCGGCCGCGCGAACGGGCGGAACAGCCTGCCACTCGACGTTTCATAAAGGCGTCTCGCAGTAAATCGTCTCGCCGCGGGTGCATCGGGGGCTTTTCGAGTCAAAATTGCCTCGTGAGGCTACTGGGTTACACCCGCGTCAGTACTTCCAGCCAGGACGCCCAGCTGCAGCTGGATGCACTGGTTGCCGCCGGTGTGCAAAAGCGTGACGTCTTCGCCGACGTCACCTCCGGCAGCAAGACGGCGATCGAACGGCCCGGCATGAAAAGACTCCTCGAGTACGCCGAGGAAGGCGACATCATTGTCGTGTGGCGGGTCGACCGGCTGGGCCGGTCGCTGATCGACGTGCTGAACACGGTGGCCCTGCTGCGCGGCCGCGGTGTCCAGGTCCGGTCTATCTCCGATGGCATCGACCCGGCAACCTCCACCGGCCGGTTGATGTTGAACATGCTCGCAACTCTTGCGGAGTATGAACGCGAGCTCATCGTCGAGCGCGTCAATGCCGGCATCGCGGCAGCACGCCAGAACGGCACACGCTTCGGCCGCCCGCTGTCTGACCCGGCCGTCATCGCGGACAAACTCGCAATCGCCCAAGACGCCCGCGCCAAGGGCCGTACCGCCGAGGACGCTGCTCGTCTCGTTGGCTGGAGCCGCGCAACGCTCTACCGCCACCAGCAAGCCCATGCTGCAGGCGAAAGCACCATGACTTAGCCCGGAAACTACGCGCGGCCTAACTTGGGTTTCCGGCTTCACTTAGCCAGCGCCCAGATCTACCGCACGGACCTCGCTTCGCTCGGGCTGTAGAAGCGCTTTTCTGTTTTTTGCTGCTGTCCTGCGGATCGTACGTGCCCGCTCCACCGGCTCAACCGTCCTGCGGACGGCTGCGCAGCCGATGCCTTGTGTCGGCGCTTCGCTTATTTCCTCCCACAATCCATCCGCTGCTTGCCCTTCGGGTTGCCCCGGCTCCGTCGGGCACAGCTACGCGATGCTTCGCCAGCAGGCAAAAAACGCCCGGGGAGAGGGGACGCTGGCCGGTCACCAAGGCCGCCCGCTCACCGGATCCTCAGCAAAGGACAAGAGAAACCATGAACGATCGCATCGCACGCGCCGCCCTGACCCGCCTCTTCGAACCCGGCGACCGTGTCGGTCTTGCCCTCGTGGGCAGGCTCGGCGCGTACGCCGCACTGCGGCTTGCCACCGGCGCCCAACCCGCCCACACCCTCCCGGACATCTCGGCCGAAGAACTGTCAGGTGCGTTGAAGCGCTGTGCGCCCCGCGTGCCTGACCTGGACCCGGAGAAGGACCTGGCCACCATCGAACGGCTGGGCGGAGGGTTCCTTATCCCGGGGGATGAACACTGGCCGGAAGGCCTGGACGACCTGCCCGACGCCCCATACGGGCTCTGGTACAGGGGCAACATCGACAACGGCATCCCAGCACCTTCGAAGTGTGTGGCCCTGACCGGGTCCCGGGACTCCACCAGCTACGGCGCCTCCGTGACAGGGGACATGGCATACGGGTTGGCGCAGCGTGGAATCTGCATCGTCTCGGGCCTTGCCTACGGCATCGATGCGAACGCGCACCGGGCCGCTTTGGCCGGAGGTCAGGGAGACGGACCTGCGACGCTTGCGGTGCTGGCCGGAGGCCTTGACCGGGACTACCCGTCCGGCAACGCTGACCTCGCGGCCGCGATCCGCGGCAACGGCCTGACGCTCTCAGAACTGCCGCCCGGTTCCGCCCCCACCCGGTACAGGTTCCTGCAGCGGAACCGCATCATTGCCGCCCTCGCCGGGGTGACCTGTCTCGTGGAAGCCCGCTGGCGCTCAGGGGCGCTGAACACGGCCCATCACGCGGAGACTATCGCCCGGCATGTCGCGGCAGTCCCCGGGAGCGTGCACAGCGCCAACTCGGCAGGATGCCACCGGCTCCTGAGAGAAGGGGCGGCGGTGCTGGTGGCCGATGCGGCCGAACTGGCCGAACTCCTCGCAGGCTAGTTCCTTTGAAGGTGGCCGTCCCCTTTAAGGGGGCGGTCACCGCGGGCGGTCCGCCGTCGTGGCCGGGTTGCGCCGTGGGTTGGCGCCGCCGGACCGCCGTTTCGCACACGTAGTGCCGGCGGCCCGGGGGCGCGCGGCCGGCGAAGTCTGGGACACCGGTTAGCAGATCCGGGGTGCTGAGGAAGGGTTCGCAGGGCTCACAGGAAAGGGCGTCCGCTGGCGCGGCCGGCTGTGGGGCCAGTGCCGGCTCCGCAGGGCTCCGCCGCCCCTGGCCCTGTCTTGTCTTCGACATTTTGGCTGCTGTCCTGACGGATTGTACGTGTCCGCTCCGGCCCGTCTAGCCCCTCCTTCGTCGGGGCCTGCGGTGCAGGAAATGTCCCTGCGGCGCTCCTTCGTCGCTGATTTCCTCCGGGAATTTCCCACCCCTTGCCCTGCGGGTAGACAGGCCTCCGTCGGCCACAGCTCCGCAAGCTTCGCCAGCAGCCAAAACAACGGTGGGGGAAGGGAAGCTGGCCGGTCACCAAAGCCGCCCCACCCACCATCATCCTCAGCAAAGGACTCTCAAAACCATGACTGATGCAATCCGCATTTCCAGCCCCGCCGACATCCTCGGTTTCATCCCGCACTCCCTCGGGTTCGTACCGCGTGAATCCTTCGTGTTCCTGACCATGCGGGGCAAGACGCTGGGCGCGACACTGCGCGTCGACGCCCCCGCGTCCGCGGAACCTGCCGGGTTCGCCGCCTCCATGACGGAGTACCTCGCACTGGACACGCAGGCCACGGCGGTGCTGCTGGCAATCTACACGGCCACCACCCCCGAGCCCGGGAAGGAGCGCCCCTTCCACGACCACGTCGAGGCCGTCATCGAGGCGCTGGACAGCGCAGGTACCCCGCTGCAGGACGCCTGGCTGGTCACACCGTCGCACTGGCAAAACCTGCTGTGTGACAGCGAAGCCGGGTGCTGCCCGCCCGAACCGCTCGAATCCATCACCGACGGACAACTGAATGCGGAACTGGTGTTCCGTGGCAGCAGCTACCAGAAGACGCCCGGCACCAGCTACGCACCGTTCGCAGGCCCGGCAGACAGGGAGGAGCAGATCCGTCACGCGCTCCCGGGAGTGCTCGGCGCAGAGCTGACTCCGGGCCGGGAACTGTGGGCCCAGACCCTGACCCGGGGCGGCTGGTTGGACCCGCAGACCGCGGTGGAGCTGCTGGCGTGCTTCCAGCGTCCGGACCTGCGCGACACATTGTTCTGCAACGTGATCGACCCGGAGGCCCCAGACGCCGAGGGAAGCGGGAATCTGCTCGTGGGGGAGGGGATCGCCCCGGACTGGGACCGCGTGGACCGGGCGCAGGAAACCGCCCGCGACCTCATCGACGCCGCACCCGAAGGGTACCGGGCGCCCCTGCTGACCCTGATCGGCTGGCTGGCGTACCTCAAAGGCCAATCATCAGTAGCCGGAGACCACTTCAAGCTCGCCCTGACTGACACGCCGGGCTACCGGCTCGCGGAACTCATGGACCAGCTGGTGAGCCGGGGAACCATCGCCCCCGTCGCAAAGAACCAGGCAACCGCCTACAAGCGGCACCGCTAAACGGGTGGGGCCGGGCCGGGGAAGGGTCCGGCCCCCTGGGGTGCGGGGGCGGCCTCCCCCGCGTGCGCTCCTCCGGCCGCCGATCACGCTGCCGCGGGCGCAGCCCCAGAAGCCCAGCAACGGACGGACGCCGGGCTACAGTGGAAAAGGAACACAAATCCACTAACAGCCCGGGGGCAGCACATGAGCCACGAGTACATCCTCACGGACGACGACGCCGCACCCGCCGATGCCACCCACGCCCAGGACGTTCTTGAGCTCTCGATGTTGACCATGCCGCAGCCAGGCGCCCCCATCGTTGATATCTCCTGGGAGAAATCCCCGCTGGACCTATAACTTCATGCAGCAATGACGCTGCAGCACTGGTTTTCCTTTTGCTGAGGGAAAAACTGAGGCCGGCCCCAAGGGGCCGGCCTCAGCCCCTTTAACCGCTAAAGGACCTCGCTCCGCTCGGGCTGCAGAAGCGCTTTTCTGTTTTGCTGCTGTCCTGACGGATTCCTTAGGCGCGTCGCCGACTTGCAGAAGCCATCCACCAGCAAACGGCGGCCACAGCACTGTTAAGCACCGCAATATAGATATCGCCGGCAGCAGGCCGACCAATGATCAGGTCCACGGCCACCAACACCACTGAGGTGCCCGCTGCAACACTGAACACCACCGCCACGATCTTCATGGACCTCCCGGTCGGCGGCCTCCGCCCGTGAATGGTGGCTTGTTTAGCTGTCATCAGTTCGCGTCTACTGCTAAAGCCGGTGTCCCGTGTTGGGCTACATACCAGATGCGCGGAGGGACAAAACCGCACGAGCCGCAAAAGTGACTCCCGCGAGAAGCAGGATGACTGCCGAAACGACGGAGTACCAAGCCCCGTTGGAACTCAGTGCGATGTATACGCCGATGAGAGAGAAAACAACTGCCCCCAGCGACCAAATGAGCGTTGCTCTTCTGGTGTTGTTCATGGCCCCAGCCTAAGGGACCAAAGATCAGAACGGGCGTCCGCTGGCGCGGCCGGCTGTGGGGCCAGTGCCGGCTCCGCAGGGCTCCGCCGCCCCTGACCCTGTCTTGTCTTCGACATTTTGGCTGCTGTCCTGACGGATTGTACGTGTCCGCTCCGGCCCGTCTAGCCCCTCCTTCGTCGGGGCCTGCGGGGAATGAAATGTCCCTGCGGCGCTCCTTCGTCGCTGATTTCCTCCGGGAATTTCCCACCCCTTGCCCTGCGGGTAGACAGGCCTCCGTCGGCCACAGCTCCGCAAGCTTCGCCAGCAGCCAAAACAACGGTGGGGGAAGGGAAGCTGGCCGGTCACCAAAGCCGCCCCAGGCGACAACAGGGTCCACGCCCGCACCCATTCCACCCGCTTGACAGACATAGAAGCGTCGGGAGGGACAGGGGAGCTGGCCGGTCACCACGCACCGCCCCACCCACCAATCCTCTGCAAAGGACACACGAACCATGAACGCAACCACCACAGCACCCGTACTGGAAATGCTCGACCCGGCAACGCTCACCGTCGATGTCAACGTCCGCAGGGACGCCGCCTTGACCGGCGACTTCGTGGACAGCATCAGGGAACACGGCGTGATGGAACCGGTCATCGCCCACCGTCGCGACGACGGCACCGTGCACGTTCTGATGGGCCAGCGCCGCACCCGCGCCGCTGTCGAAGCCGAACGCCCGCTGATCCCGGTGATGATCATCGGTTCCCCGGAAGAGGCAGAGCGGATCGTGACCCAGGTGGTGGAGAACATCCAGCGCGCCGAACTGACCGAAGCGGACGAGGCCGAGGCCTACCACCAGCTCTCCCTGATCGGCGTCTCCGCCGCCGCGATCGCGAAGAAAACCGGCCGGGCCAGGACCACCGTGGAATCCGCCCTGAAAGCCAAGTCCACCGACACCGGGAATGCCGCACTTGGCAAGGGCTACACCATCGACGAAGCCCTCATCCTCGCCGAATTCGAGAACGACCAGGACGCGACCGAAGAACTCGAATCGGTCATCCGGGACGAACCCGACATGCTCGCCCACGTCACCCAGCAGCTGCGCGACCGCCGCGACCGGGCCGCCGCCCTCGCCGCCCTGCGGGCAGAACTGGAAGCGGCCGGAACCACCGTCGTCGACACGGCAGGATATGACGGGGACAGCGAGAACGTCAGGGTGTCCTCACTGAACCGGCCCGACGGGGAACCGGCCACCGAGGAGGACGCCAACGCCGTAGCCATCACCACCGCCTACAACGGCAACCACTCCACCGTCCCCGTCATCGCCGGGTGGAAAGACCTCGGATACACCCTCCGCTACAGCGGCTACGCCACCCCCTCTCCGGCCAAGGGTCCGATGACCGAGGAACAGAAAGCGGAGCGGAAGACCCTGATCGAGAACAACAAGCTGATGCAGTCAGTCCTGTTAACTGAACTTCGTCGTAGAGTCTGGATCAGGGTTCTCCGGAGAGGTGGTTCTCGTGGACGAAGTGCGGCTCAAACTGCTCGAGGGACAGATCGGGCTGCTGGCGATAGGCGCGGTAGTCCCAAGAACGGAGGGCCTCTTGCCCTACGTCGTCAGCGACGACAAGGGGCAAGAGATCGAAGACTTCTCATTGTTCCTCCGAGATCTCGTTCTGAGCGATATGAGCCCTTTGACCGTCCGCTCTTACGGCAACGACCTGCTCAGATGGTGGCGCATTCTTGGTCTGCTCGGCAGTGAATGGGAGCAGGCGACTCGTGCGGAGGTCGAGGTTCTCGTGGGGTGGATGCGGTCCGCGGTGAATCCTCAGCGGCGGGGGACCGGTCACCCGGGCAGGAATCCGCGCACCGGTAAGCGTCCCTTGGCCGGGGGCTATGCACCGGCAACGATCAATCACGCCCTCTCGGTGATTTCGTCGTTTTACTCCTACCACGCACGCTTCGGTCGTGGACCGTTGATAAACCCGGTCCCTGAGGCTGCAGGGCGACGACGCCTAGTTCATCGAGGCCGCCCCGAAACAGCGCCACGGGCAAACCGGGCTCCTTTGCGGCAGAAGAAGTCCGAATGGCTGCCCCGTTCCATCCCTGATGACCTATTCGATGATTTGATGAAGGCTTTGCGGACCAACCGTGATCGTGCCCTGGTGAGTATGTATGTGTCCTCCGGGGCCCGCGCGAGTGAGCTGCTCGGCGTCCACGGCGATCAGATCGACTGGCCCGGGCAACGCGTATGGGTCGTATCGAAAGGATCCCGTGTCCTGGAACCGGTGCCTGTCTCACCGGAATCCCTGCAGTATCTGACTATGTACTTCCACGAGCACGGAAGTCCCCGACCAGATGAATTGATCTGGCGTGCACTCCATGGCAAACCGCGGCCGCTGACGTATCACGCTGCCCGCCGAATGCTGCAACGGGTGAACGCCGTGCTGGGCACGGACTGGTCGCTGCATGACTTCAGGCACACAACCATCAACCGCATGGTCTCAGACCCGAATCTGACCTTGCCTGAAATCATGGCCGTGAGCCGGCACCGACAAGTCTCTTCGATGGCTCCCTATCTACGGCCTCGGGTCGATGAGGTCTTCCAAAAAGTACAAGAGCACATGGCATCTCCACGGCCCCAACCAACGCTGACCCCGGGCTATGACCCCGACGATTTTTCTGTGGTGTTCGGTGGCTAAGGCTCTTAAACGACCACAACAGCGGCCAGTGAACGCAGCTGTTCCCGGCAGAACCCGGAACCAAACCGTCATCATCGCTGCTCCAGCGCCCAGACCGGAAACTCCGCCATGGCCTCGCGGTGATCTGGACACGGCAAGCCCTGAGAGTCTCATCGCGTTGACCGACACGATATGGCCCCGCAAGCAGCCGCGTGAATCACTGCGCCATCACGGGCTGAAATGGCTGCTGTTGTATCTCGTGAGGCATTCCGGACGGACCTGGCAGGAGAAATGGATCTCGTCGGGGTTCAATGACGGTCATCGCAAAATACGTGAGCTGACCACGGGAAACTTCCGTCTGGACGGTGAACTCGGGCATTCGCTGATGCTGCTGTGCTGTCTACGTGTCATTCGCCCTTCGTTGGAAGCCTTCAAGATCAACTCGTTCTACCGGTACCACGAGCATTTTGAGCAAGCACAAAACGATCCTGATCTCGACCGGTTCCTGGCCCTCGTGGAACAACAGGACACATCCAATCACTTCAAACGCTGCGCGCGGATGGATGTGGCATCAGCACTGACGACGCAGGGAATCCGGTTCGCTGATCTGAGCGCTGAGGCGTTGCTGCACTACGCCATAGCCACGCGCGAGGGCGGATGGGGCGGCGGTTATGAGACGCACGTCGGTTACCTTGCCTGGCGCGTGATGTCCGAATCCGGGCACTTTCCCACCCAGGTCCCGCCAACTCTCCGCGCGGCGATGCGACTACCGGCTCAGACGCCGGCTGAACTGGTCGACAAACACAACATCACCCACCCGGACATCCGCGACGTCTTCGTTGCCTACCTGACCCGGCGCAGCCACGACATCGACTACGCCACCTTGCGGGACCTGGCAGAAGACATTTGTGGGAAGTTCTGGAGCGGCCTTCAACAGATCAATCCCGGCCAGCCGAATTTCGTTATCTCGCAAGAGCACTACGAAAGCTGGCGGGCCGTGGTTGCCCTCCGCCGTGATGGGAAGCCACGCCTTCAGCTCGAAGCCGTCATGACGAACATCAGGGCCTTCTATCTTGACCTGCAGGGCTGGGCGGCCGAAGAGCCAGAACGCTGGGCCCGTTGGGTAGCGCCTTGCCCGATCGCTGGCAGAGAGACCCGGACGCTGGGCAAAGCGGCCCGCCGGGTAAAAGAACGCATGGATTCCAGAATCCGCCTCCTCCAGCCGGTGCTGCCGGCATTCATCGCCGCTGCCACAGAACGGAAAGACCACTTCCAAGAACTTCTGAAAGTGGCCGCCGACGCCCGCAAAGACGAGGTCATCACCGTCGGCGGGAAGCAGTATCAACGGCTCTACACCGAGGGCGACGCCAGCCATCGTCGGCGCCACGGCCAAGCCAACGTCCGCGTGCTGGATCTGTCCAGCCACCGCAAGATCAATGTGACCTTCACAGAGGATGCCGTGTTTTGGCAGTGGGCGGCCGTGGAGACCTTAAGGCATACCGGTCTTCGATGCGATGAACTGCTGGAACTGTCCCAGCTGAGCATCCGGCAATACATCAGACCCAATGGCGAAATCGTCGCTCTGCTGGTCGTCGCTCCCTCAAAAAATGATCGGGAACGAGTTATCCCTATGAGCCCCGACCTGTTCCACGTCATCGCCACGATCATCCGGCGCCTGACCAGGAACAGGGCGAGCGTTCCACTGGCGACTCGCTTCAACCCATCGGAAAGAGTGACCAGCGAGCCGCTGCCGTTCCTCTTCCAGCGCACCATCGGACAACGCACCGAAGTGATCAACGCCGGCTCGCTTCGTGATGAGCTCGCCAAACTCAGCGACGCCGTCGCCATCGATCATCCAGAGCTGGGCGGTTGCCGCTTCACACCGCACGACTTCCGCCGCCTTCTGGCCACAGACCTGGTCAATAGCGGCCTGCCCATCCCCATCGGCGCCGCACTCCTGGGACACCTCGATATCCAAACAACTCACGGCTACGTCACCGTCTTCCGCGAAGACGTCGTCCGGCACTACCAAAAACACCTCGCCGACCGCCGCGCCGCCCGCCCAGCACGAGAATACAAAGCCCCAACGGAGACCGAATGGGCCGAATTCGAAGAACACTTCGACAAACGCAAGGTCGAGCTCGGCAACTGCGCCCGACCGTACGCCACCCCATGCGAACACGAGCACGCCTGCATCCGCTGCCCCATGCTCCACGTGGACCCTGGCATGATCGCCCGGCTCGACGAAATCAGCACAGATCTCATAGCCCGCCGCGAGCTCGCCCAAACGAAGGGCTGGCTTGGGGAGCTCGAGGGCATCGCCCTCACGCTTCAATTCCTCAACGACAAACGCGCCGAGGCGCAAAGAAACGTCTCGGTCAGCCTGACCAACCTGGGGATGCCATCAATGCGCACATGATGACCCGCAGCGACGAGCCATTGATCTGTCAACTCTCATCGTTCGATAAAATGAACGTATGGTTCACCGGCAATGAATAGTTTGATATAGTGAACGTATGATTCATCAAAGCGAAGCTCCTGTGGTTGAAGCTCAAGTCAGTGCCTATCTCGAAGACACCTACCTCGAGCAGACCCAGACGCGGGTTCTTGCGGTCGGCCAGCAGGACGGGGTCGCGTGGGCGGCCGTTGAACAGTGCCTGTTCCACCCGCAAGGCGGGGGCCAGCCCGCGGACCGGGGCTGGCTGGAGGATATGGAGATTGTCCCCGTCAGGGATCGCGAGTCAGGGTTGATCGTCGCAATGGGAGCAGGCGGGACCAGCGTTTCGGGCTTTGCTGCCGGACAGCCGGTTCAGGCCCGGATCGACCTTCAGGCTCGGCTGGCGCATGCCGCGCTGCACACCGCCGGGCACCTTGTCGAAGCCGTGGGCCGGATGCAGGGCTGGGAAATGGTGAGCAACAACCACTTTCCTGGCCAGGCCCGGATTGAGTTCCAGCTGCCGGAAACGGAGGCACGGCTCGCGGATCCACAGGGACGGGAAGAGGTGACGGCCGCCCTGCAGGCTTCGGTGGACCGAGCCATCGCCGAGGATTTGCCCGTCTCTACCCGGTATGAGGGTGAGGGCCTGCGCATCGTCCACCTCCATGAACTGCACGCTGCACCCTGCGGAGGAACTCACGTGCGCAGCCTCGGCGATCTGACCAATGTGATTCTGCCGGCGCTCAAGGTCAAGAAGGGCCGCATCCGCGTCTCCTACATTGCAGCCCACAGGAGCCTTTGATGACGATCACCCCGTCCGGCCGCCAGCCGGTCAGCAGCACCGCGGCCGCGGTCGGCGCAAAGATCCGACTCCGCCGCCAGCAGCGCGGCATGAGCGCAGCTGAGCTCGCACGCCGGGGCGGACTGGGAAAGGCGACGCTGTCCCAGCTGGAAGCAGGCAAAGGCAACCCGACCATCGACACACTGGACGCCATTGCGATTGCGCTGAGCATCCCGATCGCTGACCTGCTGGCCAGCGAAGCCGACACGGGACCCGTCTACCGCCCGAGCACCGCTGCCGAGCCGGACGAAGTCTCCAGAGAGCTGCTGCGCCGCATCAGCAGCGGCAACAGCCTTGAACTCTGGCGCCTGCGCATGCCGCCCGGAACTGAGCTGGCCGGGGTGCCCCACGCCACCGGCACCATCGAACACCTGCTGGTCTCCAGCGGATACGTGACCGCCGGCCCGGTCCAAGCCCCACGGGATCTGGGTCCGGGAGACATGCTCGCCTTCGCCGGCGACGCCCCACACTTCTACCGCACCGACACCGGACCGGCCGACATCACCGTCGTCCTCGCCTCCCCGATCACCGTCTGACATCCAGGGAACCACTGCCATGAGCACCACCACCGTCACCCCTTCCGGCCTCGCTTTCATGAGCGACAACATGGCAGGGGCATCACCCGAAATCGTGCAAGCAGTCGCCGCGGCGGCTGCCGGGAACGCCGCGCCCTACGGCAATGACCCCTTCACCGACAGCGCACGCCACAAACTAAGCGAAATTTTCGAACGGGACGTCGCCATCTTCCCGGTCTCCACCGGGACAGCCGCGAACTGCCTGGCCCTGGCAGCCCTCACCCCGTCCTGGGGGAGCGTGCTATGCCACCCCGACAGCCACATCAACAACGACGAATGCGGCGCACCGGAATTCTTCACCAACGGCGCCAAGCTCGTCACCGTCCCCGGCAACGACAGCAAGATCGACCCCGGCGCCCTGCACGCCGCCGCACGCCGCAAAGCCGGTGACGTCCACAGCGTCCAGCCCTCCGTGCTGAGCATCAGCCAAGCCACCGAAAGCGGCAGCGTCTACTCCCTTGATGAGATCCGCCAGCTCGGCAGCATAGCCAAAGACGCAGGGCTGCGCGTTCACATGGACGGAGCACGCTTCGCCAACTCCCTCGTTCATCTTGAAACAACCCCGGCCGAGATGACCTGGAAGGCCGGCATCGACATCCTGTCCTTCGGCGCAACCAAGAACGGCGCCATGACCGCCGACGCCATCGTTACCTTCGACCCCGAACTGGCCACCGAGCTCGCCTTTCGTGCCAAGCGTGCGGGCCAGCTCGCCTCCAAAATGCGCTTCCACGCCGCCCAACTCGATGCCTACCTTACCGACGATCTCTGGCTGCGGAACGCACACCAGGCCAACGCGATGGCCACCCGGCTCGAGGACGGCCTCAGAGAAATAGCCGACACCGAGCTGCTGGGCAGCCCTCAGGCAAACATCCTGTTCTGCCGCCTGCCCCGACCAGTCACCAACGCCCTTCTGGCCGAGGGCTATACCTTCTACCACGACCGCTGGGAACCCGGCACCCTCCGGTTCGTCACCTCGTTCTCCCACACCCCCGACGACATCGACCACCTCCTCGACGCCGTACGCCGACAAATGTTCGCATCGCACGGCAGAACAAATGGGGCACCTCAAAGCGCGTAGCACGGCCTGGTGCGCAGCAGCACCCTCTCCCGTCATGCGCGGCCGCTTGCAAAGTGCAGAGAAGCCACGACAGTCCGCCGCGACTTCGTGAAGACCCTGCTGGCAAGGAAGCAGGCACCCAAGGGCTGGCAGTACTTCACCGTGCACGCCATCACCCACCACCCGGAAACGGCCAGCGGCTACGACGGCAAGGTCGCCGCCGACATGGTCGGCGCGAAGGTCGAAGAGAGCGACCGGTGGGGCTGGAACCCCCTGCGGGACCACGTCGGGAAGACCACGGCACGGCCCGAGGCCGCCCTGATCGCCCTCGTTTGCGCAGGATACGAGAAGACGATCGCCAAGGACTCATGGCGGTCCCCGAGCCAGATCCACCGCGACTACCTGACCCAGCTCCTCACGTGGGGCTACACCGCCAGCGAAGTCGAACAGATCATCCTCGACAGCGGCAAAGAAACCACCACCACGGAGTAGAGGGGAGCTAAGCGGGCCGGGCGGCGCACCCCATACCGCCCGGCCACCCCAGCACAGGACGAGCACCCAGGGCAGCACCCAAGGCAGGACGGGCACGTCACCTCCCAAAATCGTGGCGGTCCGCCACCGGTGCGAACCAAATGCAGCGATCACCAGCGGCGGACCGCCGGTCCCCGCACGACGCCCGGGACCCGCCCGGGTGCCGCGCCGCCACACACGCAAACGCCGAACTTCACTGACGGTCCGGGCTAGACTGGTCACAGATTTCTTTTGCAGAGGAACCCGAAGGGAGCCGGCCACGCGTCGGCTCCCTTCCGGGTTAAGCCCGGCCACTGCCCCCGGGAATGCTGTGTCCCCGCCCTTGGATCGGCCGGGGCTAGGTGAACGAAAAACAGGCCATGGACGACACATGAAGCGGCCGGCTCCGTCAGCAGCGACCCTCCCGTGGCACACGTGGTGACTTCCACTGCGGCTCTATTCCGAGGACCAGGTGCCGGGTGGCTATTCGCCGACTGCTGACGGACCCACCTCACGCGGTCGCTATGTCATTTTCAGGAGCTGACTGCACTGACTTTCCCGTGATTTCGGGGGTAGTGCAGACGACTTGTGAATCCTGGCTGCTCTCTACTCCTCTGCACTAACCTCGCTTCTGCTGGCTACTCCTCTGCACTGAGGTCACTTCTGCTTAGCACTCCGCCGGCCCATGGCTTAGTGCAGAGGACTTCTGACATTCAGTGCAGACGACTTCTGAAAATGACATATTCGCCGACAGCTGACGGACCCACCTCCCGTAAACTCCAGTTCTCTGGACCGAAAAACCTCTAGAAATAGCGGTAAAACAGCTAGTCATTCAGTTGAATGATTGCTAGAATAGAAGCAGCAGTACAGAACAGACGAACCTAACCAAAGTGATACGAAACCAAGGACTGAAAAATGACTGTCACCATCTACACCAAGCCCTCCGGATGCTTCGGATGCACCAAGACCAAGCAGAAATTCGTTGAGGCCGGCCTGCCCTTCCATGAAGTGGACGTCACCACGAACCAGGCCGCTTTCGAGTACATCACGGATGAACTCGGCTACTCCCAGGTCCCCGTCGTCGTCTACGACAAAGACGGCACCGAAAACCACTGGTCCGGACTCAACCCCGGCAAGATCGACCAGGTCATCGCCATCGAAGCAGCCCCCGGCCGCGTCCGCGAAGCCTAGACACCCCCTAATAGCACCGCCAATACGCAACCAGCAGAGAAGGATACGAAACCAATGTCAGGCGAAACCACCATCACCGTCATCGGCAACCTCACCAGCGACCCGGAACTCCGTCACTCCCCGGGCGGGGCGGCGGTCGCGAACTTCACCATCGCCTCCACGCCCAGGACCTTCGACCCGGCCTCCAAGGAGTGGAAGGACGGCGACACCCTGTTCCTGCGGGCCAGTATCTGGCGTGAGGCGGCCGAGAACGCCGCAGCGTCCCTGGCCAAGGGCTCCAGGGTGGTGGCCTCCGGAGTCCTGAAGCCCCGCACCTATGAGACGAAGGCAGGGGAGAAGCGCACCGTCCTGGAGCTCGAGGTCGAAGAGATCGGCCTGTCCCTGCGCTACACGGCCGCCACACCCGCTGCCCGGCCATCCAAGGCCGAACCAGCCCTGAAGGACGCGGGGCCGAACGGCGCCCACCCGGCCGACACCTTCACGATCAGCCCACGCCAGTACGCCGACGACGATGCCTGGTTCGGCCTTCGGGCCAACCCGGGCGGCGTTATCGCCCCTCCGGTCATCACCGAGACACCCGTGTACAAGAACGATTAGCCGGCGTTCTGGGCGGCCGGGAGACGCGTCGGCGCGACGCTCCCAAAACCCATGGCAGTGGCAAGGCGCGGCGGAAAAGCTTGAGAAGTGCGTAGTAGTAGGAGTAGTTTTACTACTACTCCTACTACTTTTTTGTTTTTGGAAGGGTTTCCGCCGTGGGCTTGAGTGTGAAAGACCGGGTTTTTGCTGCCGCTGAGCAGATCAGCGCCGAGCGGCGCCCGACGGTGTCCACGGTCCGCGCGGCCGCGGGGGTGAGCAACGCTGACGCGACCCGGTACCTGAAGGAATGGACCGAGGAGAAACAGGCTGCCGGGGGACAGGTCGCCGCGACGCCGGCAGCCCTGCTGGAACAGGCCGCCCGCTTGGCGGGGGCGTGCTGGGTCGAGGCCTCCGCGCTGGCCAACGAGCGGCATGCGGCCGCTGAAGCGGTCTGGGCGCAGGAGAAAAAGGACCTGAACCAGGAGGTCGCCGAGCTCGTTGCCGACCTGGACAAGGCGGTCGCCGAGAAGGACGCTGCGGTCACCGAGCTCACGGCAAGGATCACTGCCCTCGAACGCGAGGCCGCCGCCGCGGCTGAGCAGTTGAAACGCGCGCGGGCGGCAGAGCGCGAAGCGACCGGAACGGCGGCCGCGGCGGCGACCAGGGCGGCGGCGGCCGAGGCACGCGCCGCGGTCCTGCAGGAGGCACACGACGCGTTGCTGCAGCGCATCACTCCGGAGGCGCCGCCGGAGACCGGAACGGAAGGTCAGTCCGGTGCCTAGGAAGCCGGCGAGGATTGCCGCGTTCACGCCGTACTTCACGGAAGAGGAAGCCGAGCAGGTACGGGCCGCCTATCTGGTGGCGAAGGAACACGAAGGCGGCGTGGCCAGCGCATCGGACTTCATCGTCCGTGCCACCATGAGGGACGTCAAACGGATCCAGCGCAAATACAACGGCGGGAAAAAACTCGACCCGGTTCCCGCCGGGGCGCTGCGCCGCGGGCAGCGCACCAGGGACGAACTCCAGCACCGGAACGAGGACAGCTGAGAATGGCCGGACGGGCAGAGACGAACACCGCGGCGCCGTCGCCGAGCCGCTTCCCGAAGATGCTCACTTTGGTCCAGGTCCAGGAGATCCTGAACATTGGCATGCCCGCACTGCGGGCACTGGTGGCCTCGGGTGAGTTGCGTGCCGTGCAGCTCGGTGGAAAGCGCATGTGGAGGGTCAGCGAGGACGACCTCGCAGCGTACCTGGATCTCGCCTACGAGCAGACCAGAGCACGGATCGACTCGGGTCAGATCACCCCGGATGAGGATGCCGCGGACGGCTAAAAGAGAAACACTCACGGCAACGCCAGCGGCCGTCATTGGATGGCGGGGCGGGCGGTCCCCAGGGCATGCCTTTGCTGCCCGGAATCTGGTTGCGTCTGCACCGCGCGGACCGGCAGGTGCCGGGGGCTTTTCTGACCGGTTGCCGGGGTGTTAGCGGCTGTAACCCCGGGCGTTGTCCCGTGCCGGCGAGTATGGACGCGCGCCGGCCGCCATGCTGGTTGGGGCAGGGCGCACTGTCCCGAGGCCTGGTCGGTCGGCATCGATGACCGCCCGGGCCGCGGTGATGTCGATGTCTCCGGGGCCCGGTGGTGAGACCGTTTCGGCCCATTCGACCAGGCGCAGCTTGATCTGGTCGAGGGCGCGCGGATCCACGCCGTACTCGGCGACATCTTCGGGACGCACCCGCATGACCTGACGCAGGGCAAAGCCCAGTTCCGCGCGGTCAAAGGATGAGCCGAATCTGTAGGCCGTCAGCTCGAGGAGCTTGTCATCGGTGAAGCGTCCGTCGTTGCGGATCGAGTCGACATCGAGGAAGTCCCGGGGCAGTGACCTGCTCATCACGGCATCGATCTTGCTGGCTGCGGCATCGCGCTCATCCAGGACGGGCCCGACGTCGAACTGCGCCGGCTGGTAGGCCCGCCAGTCTACGGCGATATCGACCGGGACCACGGCCCCGGATGTGGTGGTGATTTCCAGGCGCGCGAACACGTCGCTTTGCTGGACGGTCCGGACGCTGCTGCCCTCGGTCCGGTACGCCGCTGTCAGATCCTGGAGGGCCTGTTCGAACCGGCCCTTGTCCAGGAGGTTGGTGAACAGGTCCAGGTCCCGGGTGGGGCGGCTGATTAGCCCGTGGAGTTCGCTGGCGCTTGCTCCTGCCAGCGCGAAGCCGTGACCCTTCAGCGCGTCCAGGCCGGTCCGGGCTACGTCTTCGCGGGCTTTCTCCATGGCCCCCAGCTTAGGCGGCGAGCTGCGGGAACTTCTCTTCCCAGAGTCGCCGGCACCGCGCCGGCAGCAGCAGTGCTGCCCAGGACTGCTCCAGCACCGTCCGGTTCAGGATCGTGCGGAGGTCATCGATGGTGCCGGCATTGAGCACGTAGGCGTAGTGGGCCAGAACTTCGGGCGAGTCCACTTGGAACGTGCTTTTCGGTCCCCAGTGGACTGACACCGGCAGTTCAACGATTCCGTGGTCCGGGCCCTGCAGCTCCTCCAGTGACTCAGGTACGGCGTAGGGAACGGTGTCGCGGACGAAGATCCGCTGGCCGCTTCCGTCGTCTTCTGTCATGAGCGTACGCCTCCTTCCCTTCGCATCTGACACTGCACATTAACTGTAGGTCCGCCCCCGGCGCTCTGGTGCCATCCCGCCGGTTTGCTTCTGATCCACCTGACCAGGATCCAGCCGGCCGGAGGAGCCACACGGGTGGGCTTTAGCTGGCCGCCGGCTCAAGTCCGGAAGCTTGTGGAGCGTCGGCTGATGCGGGTTTGGTGGTGCTCCTGCGCCGGCGGCCGGCCGCTGCCGGTTCGAGTCCCAGCTTCTTGAGTTCGTCAGCACTCCAGCCGTCCCTGGTCGCGCGGATGTAGGCGCGCTTGTCGTCTTTTTCCGCCTCGGCGAGCTGTGCTTTGAGGTCGGTGATGCGTTGGCGGGTGGTGACGAGATCTGTGACGGAGTTGATGCGCGAGTCGAGAAGTGCGCGGGCCTGGTTGCGTGTCTGTTCAATGTCGAGGTTAGCCATGGTTCAACCCTAACTTTCGGTGGTGGCATTTTCCGGGCGGCCGGGCCCGGTGTCGCCTGTGGCGGCGCCGGTCAGTAGCGCGTTCGCGGGGTCGCGGATCCAGTCGTGCAGGTACTCCGCGCTGTAGCTGATGCTGCGGGGAGTGAACTGGAAGAACTCGGGCCCGATGCCCTGTTGACGCCAGCGGCGCAACCGGTCGGCCGGGATGCCGTATTGCTGTTCCACGATGCGCGGTGAGATGAGAGCCATGACTGTACCTTTCGCTTGCCCATGCCCGTTCCTTTCGGCACGCTTGCCGAAACTTGACCGGTGAGGGAATTGGCC
The DNA here is from genome assembly GCF_040546765.1 of Arthrobacter sp. OAP107. NCBI lineage: Bacteria > Bacillati > Actinomycetota > Actinomycetes > Micrococcales > Micrococcaceae > Arthrobacter > Arthrobacter sp. OAP107. Next base: position 174,925 of record NZ_JBEPOK010000002.1, read on the forward strand.
AGCCGGAGCTGCCGGACCGTGGAATACCGGAGCGGAGCGAGGATATGCCGCGAAAGCCGGCGGCACAGGCTTGCCAAGGAAGGACCGGGCAGTAGCCTCAACAGCCGAAACGGAACGACGCAGTCGTTTGAACAAGAAGGGCGCGCAGCGACCCCCAGGGCAGTACACCACCGGGCACCACCGGGCAGAAACCGCCTCAGGGAACAAAACGGAGCAAGCTAGGTGGTTATGTGCCATAACCCGCGTGTCGATCCACGGCCTGCGGTCTCGGATGCGGCACACTCGTGAGTGTGGCCCGGAGATTCCGGGGCGCTGCGCTGGGCATTGGGGGAGGGGGCCGGGATGACTGAAGAGCGGAAGTCGCCACGCCGGTTCTCACGCCGCCGCCGCGCGAACATTGACGGTGACACCCAGTACGTGCGGGTGTCGATGTCGGAATTCGAACGTGCGCAGCTGAAGGTCCTGGAGGAACGGACCGGGCGCAGCCCGTCGGAGATTCTGGTCAGCGCTGCCCTGTACGCGGAGAACTTCGAATCGCTGGCCGAACGGCGTGCGATGGCAGTTGAGTTCATCGCGGCCCGCCGCTACCTTGCCGCCTTGTCGAACAACGTTAACCAGCTTGCCCGGCACGCGAACGCCACGGACGAATTCCCGGAAGCAGCCCGCACGGCCTTGACACGGGTGCGGGCGGTCGCGGACCGGATCAATACGATGCTGGATTCGATGGTGCGCTGATGATTCCCAACATCACCAAGGGCACCCGCATGCACGGGCTCATCGCGTACCTTGCCGGTCCCGGCCGCGCCAACGAACACACCGACCCGCACCTGGTTGCGGGCTCACCATCGATCATGGCCTGGCACAACGACGACGAACTGAACGCGGACGCTGCCCAGGCCATTGCCAAAGAACTGGACCGGGCCAGAAGCGTCCTGGGCACCGAGATTCCGGGTGGCCACGTCTGGCACTGCTCGCTGTCCCTGCGGGCCGAAGAAGGCGACCTGACAGACCAGAAGTGGGCTGACATCGCGCAGGACTTCATGGACGAGATGGGATTCACCGAAGCCACCGGACGCGCGCCGGCGCAGTGGGTAGCGATCCGTCACGGACACAGCAAAGCCGGGAACGACCACATCCACATTGCCGCGTCCATGGTCCGCGAAGACGGCACGAAGTGGAGCAGCTGGCGGGACTTCCCCCGGGCACAACAAGCTGCCCGCGGGCTCGAGAAAAAGTACGGATTGGAAGAGCTTTCACCCACGCATTCCACCCGCGGCCTGCGGCCCGGTGAACGCGAAGCATCCGCACGGCGCGGAGCACCGGAACCGGAACGCCGGTCCCTTGAACGCAAGGTCCGTGCCTGTGCCACCTCGGCCCAGGATGAGGCCGAATTCATTCGACGACTCCGCCGGACCGGTGCCCTTGTCAGGCCGCGGTACGCGTCCGGACGCGATGACGTCGTGGTCGGCTACAGCGTGGCCGAACGGCCGATGAAAGGCGGCCGGCCGGTCTGGTTCGGCGGCGGTCACCTCGCCAAAGACCTCGCCCTGCCCAAGCTCCGTGGCGAATGGCACGACACCCCGCAAGCAGCGTCCGACGCCGTCGCCGAATGGCAGGCAGCTGCACGCGGCCGCCGCCCCGTAATGATCGGCCGCGAAGCCCACGAACCCGACCCACAACTGTGGCAGCAGTACAGCGACGAAGTTGCCCGGCTCCGCGAAACGCTGCGCTCTGTCCCGCTGGACGATCACGCGACCTGGGCGCACGTTGCACGCGAGACATCCGGTGCCTTTGCAGCCTGGTCCACGGCAACCGAGGCAACGCCCGGCCCACTCGCGGCAGCGGCAGATGAACTGTCCAAGACTGCGCAACTGCGGCGCTACCCGGTCCGGCCCATCCGCAGCGTAGGACCGTCCGCCCGGGGAGCCTCCCTCATGCTCATGGCAGCTTCTATGGGCGGCACCGGAACCGCTGCCCAGGCGATCATGCTGCGCCAGCTCCTCAACGTGTCCAAGGCCGTCCACGACATGCACAAGGCATCAAATGACCTGCGCAGAGCACGACAGATCAGCCACATGGTCAAGCACCAACTGAGCCAGGTCGCTGCAGCACTGCCCAGCGTCACTACGCCCACGTCCACGACGGATGCCGAAGCGGCCGCAGCCGTCCGAGCCAGTACGGCCGGCCAGGTTCCGGGCCGGTCCGCTGGCTCCGTGCTGCCGCCGAAATACGTGCAGGCACGCACCCACGCGGCCACCCGAAGCGGAACGACCAGACCGGATATTGAGAGATAACACCAACGAGGGGGAACCATGAACGAATCTGACGGCATCGAAGAAGCAATCGAGGGGATCTCGCGCGTCGGGCTGACCGTCGCAGGCCGGCTCGGTGAGCAGATGGCCAGGGCACGCGAGCAGGAACGGCGCCGCGCCCAAGCGGCCGAGGAACAACAGGCCCGTGAGCTGCAGGCCCGGTTCGACGCGGATCGGGCAGCAGCCCGCGCCCAGCTCGCGCCGGTCATGGACAACCGGTGGTGGGATACCGCCAGCGGCCGCGACGTCGAAAGAGCCCATGAGGCGGCCACCGCATGGAAAGACCACGACCCTGCGGCGCGCGACGCGGCCGACGTCATCCGCGACCAGGTGCAGCGCCGTTACGGTTTGGACGTGGACAACCTCGGTGCCGATGATGCGTCGGTGGCCCAGGCCCTGGCGAAGGCTGAATGGGACCGCGAACAGGCGGAACAGGAACGCCGTGCCGGCCGGGACGAGAACGCCCAGGCTGTGCAGCTGCTGGCCGAGGCCGACCGGGAAGACCGGGACCGCCAGCAGGACGCAGACGAGGAGAACCAGCGCCCCGAGGAACTGGCAGAAGAGGCTGGCCTCAAGCACGACTCGGCCGAGCGCCGGCAGACCCTGGCTGCCAGTCTGGAGAGCGTCGCCGACCGCGAGGCCGTACAGGCACGACTCAGCGCCGATCAGGACCAGGCGACCCCGCCCACCGCCGCGGTCACCAAGGCGCCAGGACGGAGCCCGAAAGCCCGCAAAACACGCGGAGCCAACAGCCAGACCAAGCTCCTACAAAAAGGCATGAGCCGGTAGGTCTCGAGCATTAGCGGACTCCGCTCAGTCTCTGGAAAACAGCGATGCGAACGAAACCCGGATTCGCGGCCGTCTCGCCGCCGCCCGCAGCGGAGGAACCCACCCCAGCGCTGCACTCACCAAGGGCAAAGGCGCAACCAAGGCAAGAAAAAGCCATCCAGGAGCAGCCGTGAGCGGCGCGGAGCCAAGCAAGAATGGGTTCAGCCGCTATAACAGCTAAAGCGGCTGCCTGGAAGATGACTTCACCGCGGCCGCCACATGGCACGGGATATGGCGACGTCAAGGAGCCGCTGTACCGGGCGAATGAATACCTCCAAGTGAAGGGTCAGGAACGTTGAACATTGAGAGAGCCACCGCTGAGGACCTTCACCGCCTGCTACTGGATGTCCAGGACCAACTCAACGAACTGGTGGCAGATGACCGGCTGACGCTGGCAAAGGATGCAGAACAGCACGGGACCGCACGCAACGCCGTGAACGTCGTGCTGGAGCATCTGGACGCAGCACGCCAGGTGCTGTCCGTGCTGGAAACCAGCGAATAAAAGCAGGCCAGGGCAAGTACCGGAGTGCCGTGCAGCACGGGCCAGCAAGGCATGAAATCTGGGCCGCTACATGCGGCGCAACCGCTGCAGACAGTCAATGCTCTGCCCCGGTTCCGGTCAGTTGACCCTAGTCTGCGTTCAAGTTGGGTAGGTGCTGGTGAAGGCCCGGAATCGCGAAATCGAGCCTGGCGTGGCCAGCTGGTTTCGACCAGGCCGGCGGCAAGGAGGCGTGAGCGGTAATTGGCGACGAGGTTGGTCTTTGCGTTCAATCGCTCTCCAAGGTTTCCCTGCGATCGAAGGGGCCGTGATCCTGCGCAAATGACGCGGAGGAACGCGAGGTCCTTGGGTGCGGTGGTTGAGAGGGCGGCTTCGATGATTGTGCGGGCATTGCGTCCGTGCGCTGCCTGTATCGCACGGTCCGCTTCGGCAGCTGTTACCGTGCCATTGTTGTTCTCGGCTTCCCGCCAGAGGAAGCGCAGGAACGTCGCAACGCCTTCATTGAGGAGGTCTGATACGGCTGCTGGAGGTCCGGCGAAGACGATCCGAAAACGGTGCCGGGTAGTGTCCAGTGCATTTGGGTGATGGACGGCTAGGGAATGTTTACTGACCATGATCAGTAAGACCGAAACCGGAAGCAATGTGACTTGCGATTCTTGTTACTACCGTCTATTTGGAGCCGAATTTACCCGAAGCGTGCCGGGCGCTAAAAGCGGCATTCCGCTGATAAAATCAAGCTATGGCACGCAAAACAGTAGTAATTCTCGAAGATGATCTCGACGGTTCCAACGCCAATGAGACCGTGCAATTTACCCTCGACGGCACTGAATATGAGATTGATCTAAACGAAGAGCATGCCAATGAACTTCGTCAGGCTCTCAGCCGATTTGCGGAGGCAGCACGCAAGACTTCCGGCGGCCGCGGCCGATCGGCCACTCGCAGGCCAGCGCCGGGTAACAGCGATGCCAAAGCCATCCGGCAGTGGGCGGTGGATAAGGGACTCAAAGTCAACGCCCGTGGACGAATCCAAGCGGACATCGTCGAGCAGTACCAAGCCGCTCACTGATAAACGAAGCCGTCCCGCCAGACGCTCCAGACGACAACAGGTAAGAACTGTAAGTTGCTGCCGACGACCGTCTATGTCCATAAATGCCGGGCCGTCAAACCCTAGTGGGATAAATGGAAACTTTATCCTGCAGCCCGCGTTCTCAGCTGTTAAAATGCCGGTGACAGTTGGAGTCCGGTCCTGGCATGGTCGCCGGCATTGCTGATTTTCGGGACCGGAACGGTGACGAGTCGCAGGAGATGGTTTGGGTCGAAACTCAAAATTATTTGACCTCTTAATTCGTGCCACACGCTCCGGAGCACCCCGGTGTAGCGCGGGCAGTCTCCCGGACGAGTCATCAGCGACCGCGCTTGAGAAGCCCGGCGGCGGCACCTTGAACAACCATGCGCCAGCAGCGCCCCATTAGGAAGGCAGCCCCTCATGAATGACGCAATGGGGGATTCCGCCTGGGATCCGCGCTCCGTCCGGGACGAAGATATCATCGCCGATGCGATACAGCTGCTGCACGACTTCGACAACACACCACCGAACGCGATGACCCCGCTCTTCTACCAACATGGGTTCGAGGAACTGTCCCTTGCTGTCCGCGACTTACTCCGTATCCTGGGCCACCGGCCCGAGGGCACCTGAAGATGCCTACCGGCAGCAGGTTCCAGACCAGCCCCAGGCGGACGTCCGATGTGCCGACGATGAGTGGCACGCGTCACCGAGCCTCCGTGTTCACCAAATTCACCTTAGTTCACCAAATTCACCATATTCACCCGGATTCACCTGATAGGTTGGAGGCATGCCTGAACCTGAGAACCCTTTCCGCCCGACAGCAGGAGCGACGCCGCCGGAGGTCATTGGCCGGGCCGGGCTCTTGGATGAGTTCGAGTACGGGCTCGGGCTAGGGTCCGGCGCGCCCGGGTTGTTGACAATTTTCACCGGCGCCCGCGGTATCGGCAAGACCGTCATGCTGCGAGCCGCGCACGACGTGGCGAGGGAACATGGGTGGGCGGTGGTGTCGGAGACAGCCACCGGGACCTTCATGGGACGGGTTGGGGAAAAGATGCGCCGCCTGGCCGAGGAGCTCGGTGATGGGCCCGACCCACGCCGGCGCATCACGGCTCTCACCGTCGCCGGTTTCGGGGTTACGACGCAACTCTCACCGGAGCGTCAGGTGGATTGGCGGGAGCTTGGGGAGAACCTTCTCACGCTGCTTGATGCACGCGGAACTGGGCTGCTTATTACCGTCGATGAGATCCACGCTGCGGACCGCACTGAACTGTCGCAGTTGGCGGCAAACGTCCAACATTTCATTCAGGACGGCCTGCCTATCGCCCTGATTTTCGCTGGCCTTCCGTCCGCAGTGTCGGATCTTCTGAATGAAGGAGTGGCGACGTTTCTGCGCCGTGCGGACAAGATCGATCTTCACGCCGCAGGGATACGTGATGTGGAGACATCCTTCCGGGAAACGTTCGGCAAAGCAGAAATTTCGATCGCCCCCGAGCTGGTACAGCGTGCGGCAGCGGCCACCGGCGGCTATCCGTTCCTCATTCAACTGGTTGGCTACTTCCTGTGGAGGGAAGCCGAGAAACACAATCGTTCCCTCTCGACCGATGCGGTAGACCGCGCCATAGCAGCGGCCGTGCGCCGCAACGAACGGGTTGTCATCGAAGCAGCCCTGGCCACAGCATCGGCAAAAGACAGGGAATTCCTCCATGCCATGGCCGTCGATGACGGACCAACAATGACCGCCGACCTGATCCGACGCACGGCTTCACGGCCAACCCTTGTTGCCAAATACAGGACCAGACTCCTGGACGCCGGGCTCGTTGAGTCAGCCGGGCACGGCAAACTCGACTTCGCCATTCCCGGCCTACGGCAATACCTGAGAAAGACCCCATCACGCTGAGCGCGGGTACTCGGCAAGACCTCAGCCAGGGCGTTGATGGCCGGCCCGCAGAGCGGTCGAGAACGTCTCACGACAACAGCCCCATGCCAGGCCGAAAAAGATCCGCCGCCGCGTGGTTTCCGTTCCACTGCGCGCGAGGCGGTCCTTTAGCCGAACTGCCACCGGGTGGCACGCGTGGAGTGACGAGGCAACCAACTGGCGTCCTTTTTAGGGAGCAGCTCATGATGGAGGCCGTCGCCGTTCTGGGTACCGGGATCATGGGCGCCGGAATGGCGCAGATCCTGATTAAGAACGGCTTCGCGGTGCGGGTCTGGAACCGCAGCAGCGCTCGGGCAGCGCCGCTGGCCGCGGCAGGATTTATGAGTGAAGGGCGGCCCGGGCGAAGGCTTTTCCGTGCGGCGTGATGTTGTTTGGTTCCAATCCACCGTGGTCGTTGAAGATGCCCAGGTTCTGGAGTACTTCCAGGGGCTCGGCGAGGAGCGCATGGAGGGTTCTCGGGTCGAGGTCTGCTCCGTCGGGGCTTCTCCAGCCGAGTGCGCTGAGTCCGAACGCAACGGCTTCAAGGTATTCGTCCCAGGCGGACCGTTCTCCTGCGGCGATCTCGAGGAGGAGCAGCAGGACCGCGTCGCGCCCGGAATCATGACGGTGCCGGTGCGCCAGGGCTCTGGCGACGAACATCCAGAGAGCGGTTGGATCATCAAGCAGCCGCTTGGCGGCAGAGGTAAGGAGGAGCCGGCCTTTTATTTTGCGGATGAGGCCCAGGCGTTGTGCGCTTTCGCGCAGCTGCAGCACGGGCAGGGTCTGCTCTTCGCGGTTGGCCTTGCCGATCCAGTTCTTGGCCCAGCCGAGTTCGGTCATTGCTTCGTGGACCACTGCTGGCGGCAGCCACCCGGCTGGAGTGAGCGAGAGTCCGTCCTGCCCGACGCGGCGGGCAAGCCAGAGGTAGGGGGCTGTCATTGCTTCGGCGATGTCCTCGTCCACCGACCCGGGCCCGTCGAGGCCCACGGAGTCCAGATAACAACGGAACTCGCGGCGCAGCCCGGGCGGCAACCGGTGAGTGAGTTCCTGGGTCAGTGACTCGGTCTCCGGACCCGGACCGTGTGCGGGAGCTTCGAACAGCAATGCCAGTTCATTGCAGAGTGCATCGATGTCCAGGTGTTCAGGGTCGAAGTCCTGCCATGGCCCGACCGTCCACGCAACCCACGCCTTTAGCTCATCGTGATCGTCGTGGCTGGGGTCAGCGAGGGTGTCGAGCAGATCGTGGTAGCCGCCGATCCCGCCGGAATCCTCCAACGGCGCCCGCCGCGCTCCGTCCAGCAGCCGCACCCTCGGGACGTTGGCTGGTTTGGGGATGCTGTCGATAAGTTCGAGGCGGTGGACCCAGGAGTCTCCGAAGTCATATTCGTAGAACAGGGGACCTGACTCGGAGGTGAGGACCTCGCCCAGGGTCCAGGCGGTCTCTGGCAGGTCACCGTCGTTGTCTTCCAGGAGGTCCTCGGACACCCAGCGCCGGGGTTCACGCACGTGCCCGTTAACGGCACGCAGGCGAACGTAGGGGTCGGTGTCGGTGAACGAGTGAAGGTGCGCGTCCCGCCAGCCCACGGCCGTCTGAAGGACGTCATGGATCCTCTCCAGCGTCAGGGACGAATCGATTTCAAGGACCCGCCAGATCAACGGCTCGCTGCCTTCGATCGAAACTCTAACCCGCAGCAACCTCGACCCGTTGCTGGCCTCCTCCGCACGTACCGTCACAGCACTATCCTGCCAGTCCAAGCACGGGGGAGCGGCCGGCCAGCTTTCCGGACGCCCTCCGGGTCGTGATGCCTCGCTCGCTTCCACCCGAAACGTGCTCAGCAATGTCAGGTTGGGTTCTAGGAGCCTGGTGATCTCTTGTCAGATAAGCAGAAAACCGATCCTATTCTGACGGCTTTAGGCCCAGTCTCCTGACGTCAGGTTGGGGTGTACTTCTACCTGGGCGCGAAGTCATCTGAATAAGGGCGGGTGCTCCGTGTCTCACAACCGACGAGCGGCCGCTTAGGGATGCCCGCACAGCGAATCGCACCTATCTTGGCGAGACGCCTCAAATCCCAAGAGTTACGCGACACCCAGGGCGCTTCGTCGGAGGACTTCGGCTGACAGTTTGCACCCGCCTTTGCCTTGATATACCCCTGGGGGGTATATTTGGGCTGTTGTCAGTGACATGGTATGTCCCGGCCGGCGCCCTGCGCCCGCCTCTTACAGCCGTCAATCCCAGCACCCATTGATGCTTCGTCAAGGAATGGAAACTGACGTGTTTGAATCTGAAAAACGCACAGAACTGCCCCTCGCCTCGTCCGCTGGAGGGTGCAGCTGCTGCTCATCCGAACCCTCCTCCTCACACGTTGGCACTGGCGACGTTGAATTCACTGTTGAAGGTCTAACCTGCGGGCACTGTGTCCAGACCTGTTGAAAAGGCGGTCTTGGCGCTCGACGGTGTCGAATCTGCCTCTGTTGAGCTCGTTCCCGGAGGCCGTTCCCGTTTGGTTGTTGTCAGCGGTCAAGCCGACAGCTTCGCTGTCGGGAGGCCGTCACTTCCGCCGGTTACTCCGTTATCAGCAACTGAGCCGGGCGTACGCCGCGCTTCCCCTGCAGCCAACCGCCCGGAATCGGGGTCTCCCCCTTGCTAGAGGACAGAGCGAGGCCGAGACAGGGATGCCGGGACATCTTTTCCGTGGCCGGTGGCGGGCACGCCGCGGGCACAGGCCTGCAACAACCCGACAAGCCACACCGGTAACGGCGACGGACGAGGTTCTGTCCGGGACAGTACCGCCAAGCGGTAAACGGGGTCCTTCTTGCCCTTCACGCCGCGGCAACTTGTCCCCGAACCTAATGCGTCGGCACCCCATGTGGGATGCGTGCGCAGACTCCAGACACTGCGGCCCCTCGCGGCCCACCAAATTTTTGAAGGAGATGTTGTGACAGAAAAAACAGGTCAGCGCCGCGGTTTGATACCGCTGCTGGTGATAGCCACCGCGCAGCTGATGCTGGTGCTGGACGACTCCATCGTGAACATTGCTTTGCCAAGCATCCAGCAGGAACTCGGGATCGACGCCGTGCATCTGCCCTGGATCGTGAACGCCTACATCCTCGCGTTCGGCGCCCTGCTGCTCCTGGGCGGAAGGATCGGCGACCTTTACGGGCGCCGGCGTGCCCTGCAAGTAGGCCTCGCTATCTTCGTGCTCGCGTCACTGGTCGGCGGTCTCGGCCTGAACAGTGGGGCGCTCATTGGCGCACGGGCCGTCCAGGGGATGGGGGCGGCTCTGGTCGCACCCAATGCCCTGGCCTTGATCGCCACAACCTTTGCCGAGCGCAAGACGCGGGACGCCGCCCTGGCACTGTACGGCGCGATGTCCGGTATCGGAATCGTGATCGGCCTGCTGCTCGGTGGCGTGTTGACCGGCGCCCTGGGCTGGCGGTGGGTATTCTTCATCAACATCCCCATCGGCATCCTGGTGCTGCTCGGTAGCCGCGCGCTTGTTGAAGCCGAGCCTCGCCCGGGCAGCCTTGACGTCAGGGGGGCAGTGCTGGGAACCGGCGGCATGGTTGCCCTGGTGTATGCCATCACCCGCTTTGGTGAGGATGGCTTCACAGACCCGATCGGGCTTGGGCTCATCGGCGCCGCACTGGTGCTGCTCGCAGCATTCATCGCCACGCAAGCCCGCAGCCGCACCCCGTTGGTCCCCCTGAGCTTGTTCCGTGACCGGACCCGCGCCGGCGCGTACGCGTCCATGCTGTTGCTGGCCGTCGGGCCCATGGGCACCTTTTATGTGATCACCCTTTACCTCCAGCAGGTACAGCACTACAGCCCCCTGCAGACCGGCGCGGGCTGGCTCCCTTTCGCTGCCGGGATAGTCGTCGGAGCCGGTGGCGCTCCCAAGCTGCTGACCAACGTGGCTCCGCGCGTTATCGCATCAGCGGGCGCTCTGCTCAGCGCGGCCGCGGCCTTCTGGTTCTCCTTCATCCAGGTAGACACGAGCTACTGGCTGCACCTTGCCCCGGCCATGTTCTCCCTCGCCCTCGGGTTCGGCCTCGGTGTTATTGCCCTGACCCAGGCCGCGGTCTACAACACGGCACCCCACGAGGCCGGCATTGCCTCCGCACTGCTCAACTCCGCGCAGCAAATCGGTGTAGCCCTGGGATTGGCGGTTCTGGCTGGCATCGCCGCAACCGTCACCGGGACGGTCGAACCCGGCGCAACAGCGGCCGCTCAACTGGTCGCCGGATACGGTAGTGCACTCGCCGTCGCCGCCGGCCTGCTCACAGCTGCCGCACTACTGGCCGCCACCACCTTGCCCGGCAAACCAACGGCACAAGCCGATGGCAAGTCCGCCGTGACTGCGGTCGACCAGCCGAGCCACTAGCTGCCGAGACGAAACGTCGGCATGCTCGCCCCCGATCAGGGCGGGCATGCCGATCATACGAGCCCAAGTTAATCGCGGTCCGGCTGTGACATATCCACAGGTAGCGGTTATGAGACGCCCGGACAAGTGCGTCTCCCCGGGAGGCAACGCGAACAGGTCGTAGCCTTACGTCCATGTCCATTAGTAAGTAACCATTAGTACTGGACGCCAAGCTCACAAATTTACGTTGAAGCTGTGTGTGCTTGGCCTATCGACCCGAAGGGTGGCCTTGGCAGCACACTGATTCATGCGGTGTGTATCGCCCGTTTGCGTGCGTAGGCGCGTGCGGCGCGGACTCGGTCGCCGCAGCGGGTTGAGCACCATTGGCGTCGTGCGTGGGTGCGGAGGAAGAACCGTTCGCACGAGTCTGCTTCGCAGGACGCGACCAGCGATGCTTGGTCCCCGCTTAGCAGCGAGGCCGCATCATCGGCGATGAGGGCCATGACGTGTTCGACGACCTGCGTCACGGGATGCTTGGCGCAACGGGTGAAACCCGCCGCCGGGTCGAACCGTAAAAGCAGCGCACCGGGGGAGCGGGTCAGCGCACTATTAACAGCATTCACGGCCGCTGCGGCGGGAACGTCGCCAGCGGTGTGCGCGGTGAAGAGATCGCGCAGGTCTGCGCGCAGGTCTGCGAGTCTGCCCCGGCAGTGCTCGTGCAGCACAGTGTCCGGTGCGATGAGATCGTGTGCTCTCAGCCAAGCCGCGGCGTCGTCAGGACCGTCCAATTCGTCGTGGCGTTTGCCTCCGGGCAGTTCGCTTGCGCTGTTAACCAGTGCGAGGCTTGGATGCTCTTCGGCGCCTGGTACGGCTGCTAACAGTGTCTCCGACATGATTCTCATGGTATCAGTTTCGTTTAACCGTGAGGCAACTGCTAGGCTCCAGTCACGCCAAAAACCATGTTTTTCCATGAGGAGTTTGTATGCACTTCGGTCGACCATCTGGCACGGCCCCGTTCAAGTTGTCTGTGCTTTCCGCGGGCGGCACCGGTGTCGGGATGACCGCTGGGGAGGGGCTCGCGGGCACGATCTCGCTTGCGCGGACTGCGGACCGGCGTGGTTATCACCGGTTCTGGATGTCTGAGCATCATGGGATGGGGGCGACCTCGGTGTCTTCACCTTCGTTGATGGTCGCCCGCCTCACCGCTGAGACGGCGCGCATCCGCCTTGGCGCCGGAGGGGTGATGCTGCCTAACCACTCCCCGTTGCTGATCGCCGAGCAGTTCGGGATGCTGGAGGCTCTCGCTCCGGGCCGGATCGATCTCGGGCTGGGACGCGCCCCCGGCACTGATGCGGCGACTGCAGCGGCGTTGCGCCAGGGCGCGGATGCCAACGACGGATTCCCGCAGCAGGTGCTCGAATTGCTCGGGTTCCTGGGCGACCAATTCCCCTCCGGACACCCGTACCGGCACGTCCACGCGGTGCCCGGCCCCTGGCAGGCAAAGGAGAACCGGGTGCCGGCGGCCTCGACCGTCCCGGACGTGTGGGTGCTGGGCTCCTCTCCGTACTCAGCACAATTGGCCGGGCACCTCGGCCGACCGTATGCATTCGCCTTGCAGTTCGGCGACGCCGACATCGACACGGCCCTACGTGTCTACCGTGAGAACTTCCAGCCCTCCGACGTGCTCGCTAAGCCCCACACCCTCGTCAGCGTACCCGCGGCGATCAGCGACGACCCAGCGGAGGCCAAAAGGCAGGCGGCAACGTCGGCAATGGCGATGCTGCGCATGTTCAAAAGCGAAGGCTACCTGCTCCTGCCCCCGGACGAGGTTGAGGCCTACCAAGCAACGATGCAGGAGCGGCAGATCCTCGACGCCTACACCAACCGCAGTTTCCACGGCACCGCCGCTACTGTCGCCGACCGTCTCGAAGCCCTGCACGAGCGGACCGGTGTCGATGAGGTGATGCTCGTCGTCGGCGGCCACTCGGCAACCCTGGACCAGCGCGGAATCACCCTGATCGCCGATCACTACGCACTGCCGTGCCTGGAGGCACCGCTTTCGGCCGCGTAGCAGGAGCACCATGCCAACACTCCACACGTTCACAATCAACCCCCTTTGAAGGAGAACACCATGACCGCGCCGCGCAGAGCCCTGATCGTCATCGACGCCCAACAGGAATACTTCGACGGACTGCTCCCGATTCAATACCCAGCCCGCGATGAATCCATCGCCAGCATCCAGACCGCGATCAACACGGCCCAGCAGGCCGGAACGCCGGTGGTGCTCGTCCAGCACGAACTCCCGGCAGAAGCCCCGGTTTTCGCTTCCGGGTCGGCGACCTGGCAGAACCACCCCGAAGTAGCCGCCCACGAGAACGTAGCAGCCAAGCGCATCAAGAAGCAGTTCTCCAGCATCTTCGCGGACACCGGCCTCGAAGCCTGGCTGGGTGAACAAGGCATCGACACCATCACCCTGGTTGGGTACATGACAAACAACTGCGTGATCGCCTCCGCCGCGGCCGCCGAACCCCTTGGCTTCGCTGTCGAAGTCCTCTCAGACGCGACCGGAGCAATCGATCTCTCCAACGATGCCGGCACCGCTGCAGCACGCCAGGTCCACGAGATCCTCATGGCGCTGTTGCACTCCAACTGGGCCGCCGTCACCGACACGGCGACCTGGGCCACAGCACTGCGTACGAGCGCGCCGCTGACCAAGAGCGACCTCATCACCTCCGCCGCGCAAAGCCGCAGCACCCGGCAGGAAACCCAGGTAAGCCCCCGGTGATGCCGGCCGGGGCTTAGGTGCAGCTTGGGGACTGTAAATTTACCGGTGTAACTCCTGACGAAGAAGGAGAGCCCCGTGACAGATGTGACAGACGCTGCGATCGATGCGGTGGATGAGGAACTGGTTCGGCAGCTGACCGAGCGCGCCCGGGCCGAAGGACTGCAGCTGACCGGGGAGGGCGGCCTGCTGCAGAAGCTGACCAAGCTGGTGATGGAGTCGGCGTTGGACGGCGAACTGGACGATCATCTGGGATACGGCAAGCACGATCCGGCCGGGCGCGACGGCGGCAACTCCCGTAACGGCCGGCGGTCCAAGACGCTGCTGACCGAGGCCGGGCCGGTGGAGATCTCGGTGCCCAGGGACCGCGACGCGTCGTTCGAGCCGCGGATCGTGGCCAAGCGGCAGCGCCGGCTGACCGGGGTGGATGACCTGGTGATCTCACTGTCGGCCAAGGGCCTGACCCATGGCGAGATCGCG